>CAJQOV010000194.1 GCA_905480065.1 uncultured Gammaproteobacteria bacterium
GATAGGCGATCACCGTGTCCTTCCAGCCGGCCTCGGTGGCCTCGGCCGGATTGACCACACCGCTCAGTGCACCGGTCAGCGGGTCGAAGGCTTCGCGGTTCACCACCTTGAACTTCACCAGGTGCAGGTGAATCGGGTGGCCGTCCACGGTCCAGTTCCACAGCTCCCAGGTCTCGGTCGAACCCACCGCCGGGTTGGTCTGGATGGGATCCGCCCACAGGGTCACCGTACCGCCGCCAGCACCATTGATGCCGAGTACCGCCGCCTTGGGGGCGAAGGGCACCGATGCCATCAGCACACCCTTCTTGTCAACACAGGTACCGGGGTTAAGCGGATCCGGGGCAGTGCCAGAATCGTCGAACTTGATCTTGCCGTTGGGACTAATGGTGACACAGACCTGGATGGATTCTTCCTCGATGAGTGCCAGGTCACGGGCTCCCGGGAAGGGGGTGCTGGTGTTGGCCGGGTCAGACGGATCAGGCAGGCTCATCACCAGGTCCTGGGGTGCAGTGGATTGATCGCCGGTAGGTGTGTTCGCGACCAGGACGAACTCCATCACCTGGCCGGTGGTGGTCGGGTCGGCCGGGATGTCGGGGAAGCCACCGAACGGTGCGTCCGGCGCGGTGTTGATCATGCGTACGCGAGTCGTGCCCGCAGGCAGGTTCGAGAAGTCGACGATGGTGTCAGCACGCTCGGCCAGACCCATCAGCAGGGCCACCTCGGGCGCGGCTGCGGGGCTGGGGGCTGGAATGGTCCCGTCACCCGGCAGTACGGTCCGGAAACCGGTCTCGACCTTGACCACATTGGGCAACAGGCTCTGTTCGGCACCGATCTGGTAGAACGGCACCTCGCCGATCACGGCACCCGCGGCATCCAGAGCCTGCAGGCTCAGATTGAGGAAGCGCGAGTTGCAGCCATTCAGCAGGCGGAAACGGTAGCGGTCTGGTTCGACTTCGAGCGTCGGCCAGCTTACACCGTTCACCACCATGACGTTGAAGAAGGCCTCCGGGTTCCATATCGGTGCGATATCCGAGGGGTACTTCTTATCACCGACAAAGGGAATCTTCAGATCTTTTGGCGCCAAGCCCTCGAAGAACGCACGGTCACCCGGGTAGAACAGCGAGCCATCGGCATTGAAGGAACGATCCTGGATCACGATGGGGATCTCGCGGATGCCGGCACGTACCGGGTTACCCGGCACGTTCAGGTCCAGCACGGCTTGTCCTGCCGTGGGTGCGGGCCCCGGCAGGACACCGTTAACCAGCCCCGTCTCGACGCCGCCCGACTCACGAATCAGCCAGAAACCCGCCGGGCCCGCATAGACGTTGCTGCGGGTCATGCCCAGGGTGTGGTCGTGGTACCAGAGTGTGGTCGACGGCTGGTCGTTGGGGTAGCGGAAGCTGCCCACGCCGGGATTGTTGTTGGTCTTGGTGGGGTACTGGTTGACCAGCGTGCCGGTAGTCGCATAGGTGGCCGGAATGTTATTGGCAGCCGGCAGCCACCAGGCCTCCGGGTAACCGTCGCTCTCTGGCCCGGTATGCGCGCCGTGTACGTGGGTCACGATCGGCACCGGCCCGAGGTAGCGCTGCTGCAGGATGGCACCATTGGCGGAACTGGGGCTGCAGTCCTTGGTCTTGGCCGGATTCGTACAGGGCAGTTGCTCCGGATTGGCCCAGTGCAGCGTGCGGTCGACCGGCAGCAGGTGCGGCAGGAAGTTTCCGGTGACGGGATCCTTGAGGTCGTTGATCCAGTCCACCGTGGTCGGGGTGTTGACCGTGTTCTCCACCGTGTAGGCGGGATAGTTGAACTGGCTGTTGGCGGCCGGGGCAACCCCGTTTGTTGGCAATGGGTCAGCTGCCGGACCGTAGCTCCACACCGTGGTCGGCGGCAGGGTACAGGCCTGGCCCGTGCATCCCGGCAAGGTGGCCCAGATGCCGCCCGGCAGGATCTGCTGCTGGAACTGGCGTACGGCGATGTCGTAGTCGTTGGCCGTGCCGGTGTGATTCATTACCGGCGGGATCACCAGCGGCGTGACGTATTTCGGTATTGTTAACGGGTTCAGCGTTCCGCCCGGTAATGGGACCGCCTGTGTTGCTGACGGGGCGAGAAATGCGGCTCCCACAAGGATGATGCAGCTGCTTGCGGAAAAGAATTGCCCCCTTGATAGTTGACGTACTGACATGACAAGAATCCTCCTTCCTTGTGATTATTAATGTAATTATGAATATTTCCTTAAGAATCCTTAAAGCCTTAAGAATCCTTAAAGAATGAGTAACACTTAGCACACTTTATTTCTTCTAGCAATTTTATCGATCAGTTGCCTGCATGTGATGGATCGACGCTGCAATCGGCCTGTGAGGTGATCGAAAACAGGTGGTGGAGAGCGTGAATGCCACCATCACGCGCCTTGATGAAATGCATGGCTGGTTAATCCGGTCATTTCCGTGCCTGCGGGACAAAAGCGCGTAGCGTGTTGAACGCCCGACGGGCGGCCCGCAGGGTGAGTTAAGCGAATCACCCGGCCTTACACATTACCGCGCGCTGCCGGATCCCCCCGCCTGTCCCGGGATGACTGGCTCATGGATTCCATCATGGGGCAAGGAAATGGGCAGACACGCATACCCAGGGTAATACCCTCTCAAACATCTTCTCCGCCGCCCGCCACGCGCGCTGCCGCAGGGCGTGCGCGTGACAAGCCCCGGGCGGGTATCAGTTGCCGCCGGGTTTTGTGCCGAGCAGGGTGCCGATACTGTCGAGCGGCAGCGGGAACACGATCGTTGAACTCTTCTCGCCGGCGATTTCGGTCAGCGTTTGCAGGTAGCGCAATTGCAGCGATTGCGGCTGCTGGTTCAGGATGCGCGCCGCCTCGACCAGTTTTTCCGCCGCCTGCATTTCGCCCTCGGCATGAATGACCTTGGCGCGCCGTTCGCGCTCGGCCTCTGCCTGCCGGGCGATGGCGCGCACCATGCTTTCGTCGATATCGACGTGCTTGATTTCCACGTTGGCGACCTTGATGCCCCAGGCGTCGGTCTGCCGGTCCAGGATGGACTGGACATCGGCGTTGAGCTTGTCGCGCTCGGCCAGCATGTCATCCAGCTCGTGTTGTCCGAGCACCGAACGCAGCGTGGTCTGCGCCAGCTGACTGGTGGCCGCGAGATAATCCTCGACCTGGATGATGGACTTCTGCGGATCGATCACGCGGAAGTAGAGCACGGCGTTGACCTTGACCGAGACGTTGTCGCGCGAGATCACGTCCTGGCTCGGGACGTCCATTACCACGGTGCGCAGGTCGACCCGCACCATCTGCTGGATGACCGGGATGACGATGATCAGGCCCGGCCCCTTGACCTTCCAGAAGCGGCCGAGGGTGAAAATCACGCCACGCTCGTACTCCCGCAGGACGCGGAAGGTGTAGAGCAGCAGGGCAACGAGTGCCACCAGCGCGCCAAAAATACCTGTAATACCCATGTCAATCCTCCTCGTTTGCGTGCCGCACCTGCAGCACCAGACCCTCGATGGCAACCACCCGGAGCTTGTCGCCGCGGGTTACCGGTTGTGTGGACTCAGCGCGCCAGGTCTCGCCATGTACCAGCATCCTGCCCTGTCGCTGGAAGTCTTCCAGTGCCTCACCGACGGCGTGCAGCATTTCCTCCTGGCCGCTCACCACGGGCCGCTGGCGTGCCTTGATGGCGGTGCCGACGATGAACAGGAAGAAGCCCGCGCTGATCACGGCAAGAGTCAGAATCAGTGGCAGCGAGACGGCGTAGCCCGTGCCTTCCTGGTCAAACAGGATGATGGAACCGGTGACAAAGGCAATCATGCCGCCGATGCCGAGCGCGCCGAAGCTGGGCACGAATACCTCGGCCAGCATGAAGATGATGCCGAGTCCCAGCAGGGCCAGTCCCGCGTAATTGACCGGCAGAACCTGGAAGGCGTACAGCGCCAGCAGCAGGCTGATGGCGCCGGCAACGCCCGGCAGGATATAGCCCGGGTTGGCAAACTCGAAAAACAGGCCATAGATACCGATCAGCATCAGGATGTAGGCGATGTTCGGGTCGGTGATCACGGTCAGCAGACGCACGCGCCAGTCCGGTTCGACGCGCAGCAGTACCAGACCCTGTGTATCCAGTACCCGGTCGATCCCGGACACGTTCACCGTGCGGCCATGCAACTGCACCAGCAGGTCCTGCATGTCCGCGGCGACGATATCGACCACCCCCAGTTGCAGCGCCTCCGTGGCCGGCAGGCTGGCCGCATCACGCACCGCGCGCTCGGCCCATTCGATGTTGCGTCCGCGCAGCTGCGCCAGGCTGCGGATATAGGCCGCCGCATCATTCACGCGCTTGCTGGCCAGGGTGTCCTGTGTGCTTTTCGTTTGCGCGGGCGTGTCCTGGTCCTGCTGCTGCTTTTTCAGCAGCTCGTCCGTGTCCGGGATGCCGCCGATCTCGACCGGAGTGGCCGCGCCCAGGTTGGTGCCCGGCGCCATGGCCGCGACATGGCTGGCATACAGCATATAGGTACCGGCACTGGCCGCGCGCGCACCGCCAGGTGCCACGTAGCTGGCAACCGGTACCGTCGACACCAGGATATCCTGGATGATGTCGCGCATGGCGGTGTCGAGTCCACCCGGGGTATCCAGGCGCAGGATCACCAGGCTGGCGTCCTGGTCACGTGCGTTCTCGAGACCACGCCTGACATAGTCGGCCGTGGCCGGGCCAATGGCGCCGTTCACTTCCAGCACTACGGCGACCCGCTCGACTGCCGCCGCGTACCAGGCCGGGGCGAGCGCCAGTGCAAGCAGCAGCAGGGACAGGTACGGTGAGCGGGTGCGCAGGATTTGTCTCATGGTAACCAGACATTAGCACAATGGTGAAAAGTAACCAGCGGGATGGGGCAACAGAAAGAAGAGTATTGTTAAGGGATATGCCGCGATAATTGTCCGTCCGTACATTGAATTGGAAAGCGGAATCTTTCGGGGTGCTCGGGATCGATTGTATTGCCTCGACTATGGTAGATGACGTACTTCTCCGAAGCGGGCATATTGGTGTTCCAGACCGGCACGGAACGTTCGAATGGTATGCCGGAACACGGACGTGCTATGCCATTGGCCTCGAGCAGTGCCGATATCACCGACGCATCGTATCGGTGATTACGCAATGATGCGCCGTCCGGCTCGATACATTCCTTTCGCAACACGCAATCCCGTGCGGGAAGCACGATATGCCCAAAGACCCACGAATCTCTGCCACCAAAACCCATCGATCCTGTTGAGGCATGACCCAGGTATTCCTTGTATTGAGGGCAGCCGAGGGCCTGAAGTGTTCCGATGTGTGTCCAGCGCAGCATGTGTCGATCATTGGATACGCAGGTAAAAAAGTAGCCATACTTGCGTATTTCTTCGCGTACAGGATCCAGCGGGCGTTCGATGTGGCTTCCAGCATCGAGCCACAATACGGGGTTCGGAATTTCTTCCATGACTTCGAACAAAATAAGCAATTTCAATGCTTGTCGCATGCCACCGGTTTGTTCGCGCGAAAAATCCGCTGACAATGGCGCGGCGCCCAGCTTGATGAACGGGGGGTATTTTTCGTAGTTGAATTTTCGGTATTCCACGTTGCAATACCGTTGTAGCTCACTGACCTGCGGTGCTGTCAGCCCAATGTCGTAGACGTACATCGTTGCGCTGTCATGTTGGTGCATCGAGCCGATCAGATCCTGCAGCTTTCTGAAATAGTTATCCGTGGCTGCGGTGACGACGACAAGTGGCCTCTCGTTTACAGCATGTTGCTCGGATTCTGGTCGCATCTCTTGCTCGGGATGATGTTGCTGATTTTACGCGTTTGCTGGAGTCGAATGGAACTGTTCCGGGCGTGGGCTTACGATCCCGATTCCCTGCTGCGTCGGATCGCATGGGTAAGCTTTTGTGCTTCCTTCAGGGTTTTCACGCGGGCACCATGAGACAGTTTTTGATAGTGCTGCAGTAGATCCGGAATGTAGAAATTCTCGATCCCTCTAATCATGCAATAAATGGGCACACATCGCTCGTGAACATGAGCGCCGACGGGATCATCCCGGAAGACTCGAGACAGTGGCAGAAACCAATCAACGAAATCCTCCAGGTCATCGAGACGCATCGAAAGGTTTGTCGTCGCTGTCCAGAGATCTGCTCCACCCACAGATAAATGCCTGTCCACCAGCGCTTCCGCGTCGATGTCATAGACTTGTTCAAGAGAATCCGAGAACCAGGTTGTTGCGTAGAGATATTGCGGGTGGGTGAGCGGGAAGGGTACATATCCTGCTATTCGATGCCCCTCTTGCAGTGCCCGGAGGGTGCGTTGATGGAAAACCGGGTCAACATCCACATCGTATTCAAGAATCGAGACAAATTTCGTGTTTGCAAGCCGGTTCTTTGCAATCGCATACCATGCGGTATAAGTAAGCAGATTCTTGTGCTCTTCGATATTGCACGGCAACAATTGTGCCACGATGCATTTTGCGGGGAGGCGAAAATCGCTGCTTGCGTACCTGTCTGAGCTCCCTACCAGAATGTAACGGTAGTTGGGCAGTGTGGAGAAATGCTGCGCTGCCTCAAGTTGTTCGATGATCGAGGGATCATGCGCTACTATAAATACCTCGAGATCATCTTCGGAAGCAGACACCATGGACTTTACCTTTTAACCCGTCAGAATTTTAAACCATAAATGATCGCTGATACAGGGATTCCTGACGCCAGTCTCATATGACGCTGCTGGTGTATTACATTGACATATGACTTGCCCGAAAATAGTTGTATCGTGTGCCAATGATCAATGGAATTAACGAATTTTGCCCGCGTCCGCCTGGCCCAAGATTTCGGAAGCATGTTTGATAATACAAGGAATAAGCTTAACCGGGATATCCCGCGAGAGGCCAGGCTGGTGCTATGTTGCGCGCACGTGAGTCTGAATGCCGATTCGATGCAGTACCTGCGCGACCTTGTCGCGCAGGATGTGGACTGGTCTTTTGTCAGGATTATTGCCGTGCGCCACAAAATAGCTCAGTTGCTCTACCATAACCTTGATCGGTTGGCGAGCGCCTATCCTGATTGCATCCCGAAAGACTTCATGCGGGGGCTGAAGGAATATGTTGATTCCTGTACGGCACACAATAATCAAAATATGAAGGAACTCTCTGACATTCTCAAGCAATTCCATGCCAGCGATATAGCGGTAATACCATTCAAGGGGGTTACATTCGCACTTCGCATGCATGGTAGCCTGAATCTCCGGCAGTGTGGTGATATCGACCTTCTGGTAAAGAGAAAGGATTTCCTGAGGGCCAAGGATATCTTGATCAGGAGCGGCTACGACCATACGTATTTCGGACATCACGAGGTTGCGACAGCACAGGCTCAGTTGACAGGTAAAACGAATCAAAGCAGTCCAGTCGATTTGCACTACGGGATTACCCCGTATTGCTATCCGGTCATGCGCGAAGCCCAGGGGGGCAGTGTACTTGAACGTAAAGACTGGAACAGACCTGTCACCAATCTTACCCACTGGTTATTCTGCCTGAACTGTGACCCGTTATGGAAGCGTGCGGAATCGACAAAGGCAGGGGAGATGAATGTTCAACACTTCTCAGCCGAGGATGAGCTGCTTGTGGCGATTATCCAGGGCATAAAGGATAGCTGGCTGAATTTGAAGCGAGTCTGCGATCTCGATCAAATTGTCCGTTCAAAACCGAACATGAACTGGGGCTTTATAGCGGGGCAGATGAAAGATATGCGCTTCAGGAAAAAAGCCCTGCTTGGTTTTCGTCTGGCCCATGATCTTCTTGAGACGCCTTTTCCCGTACCAGTTTTGAATGACATCCAATCGTCCCGTATCGTCTGCGTACTGGCGCTGGATATACGCCATCGTATTTTCTCGGTATCGGAGTTGCAGGATCGCGGGTTTTTCAGACTCTGGTCACATTATTTGTCGATGGATAGCTGTTCTGACCGGTTCAGATTTCTTATCTATGTATATCGCACCCTCTGGGTGACGGGAAAATGGCGCATCACGCTTTCGAACCTGCTTCGTTTTCACCGCACCGTGATTGTGCAGCAGACTAACGCGGCGCTTGTTTCCTTGCAGGAACGACGCGGTTCACCGCAGCAGTCCGCTCATGAGTCATGAGGCTGGTCGCGAAAAGGAAAGATGGATGGAAATTATATTTACAGGATCACTAACTCCATGAATCCCTGTTATTTGTCTATTGTGATGGTCGTATTCGACATGCGTCGTGAAGCACCCAGGACGCTGTATTCATTGTCGTGCGATTACCAGCGCGAAGTCGATGTCGATGATTACGAGGTCATCGTCATAGAAAACGGCTCTTCGCAGGCGCTGTCCGGTTCTGAAGTGTGTTCCTTTGGCAGCAACTTCCGCTATCACTACCATCCCACGGATTCACATTCGCCGGCGGAAGCCCTGAATATCGGCGTCGACATGGCGCAGGGTGAACACGTGCTCCTGCTGGTGGACGGCGCGCGTATCCTGAGTCCCGGTGTCCTTGTCAATATGAAGCGCATGATAGGGGCCTTCTCGCCACAACCGGTACTCATTGCGACCCTGGGGTGGCACCTCGGTCCCGATGTACAAATGAAATCGATCCACGAGGGATACAATCAGCAAGTCGAAGACCGCCTGCTGGAGAGCGTGGAGTGGCGCGATAATGGATATGAGCTTTTCACGATCGCCTCTTTTGCCGGATCGAATAACCGCGGGTGGTTCATGCCGATAGCCGAAAGTCCTTGTCTCTGTTTGCCCAAAACAGAGTATTTACGGCTGGGTGGATTCGAAACACGCTTCGAATCTGCGGGTGGCGGGTTCGTTAACCTGGACTTCTTCGGGAGGGCGCTTGCCGTTGAGGAGATGGCTTATGTCATATTGCTGGGGGAGGGGAGTTTTCATCAGGTGCACGGGGGTGCGGCAACCAATTCGCCGGTAAGTGTGTGGAAACCGTTCGAACAGGAATACCGGTCAATCCGGGGCAGGAATTATTCCGTTCCCCGGCGGCCGGCACAGTACTTTGGTTCCATTCCGCCGCAATGTGTCCGTTTCATGCAGTCGGCACTCAACGAGATGAACGTGGTGGTCGAGGGTGCCGGGGAGAAGCCCGGAACACCCCGGTTGCAGGCTGCAGAACCCGATGCCCCGTGACGGGACGGGCTGCGAACGGTCATAGGCATGAGGAATCTGCCGTTCGTCGATGCCTGCCGGGCTCAAGCGAGTCTTCCGGCTGATTAGCAAAGCGGTGGGTGGTGATCCTCCAGTCAAGTCCGGATGTAATCAGTGGCTTTACATAACAGTATAACTGTCGTGCACCACCCGTTCATTTGCCGGCGCCAATCCCGGACCAGCGCGCGCGAAATCGTTCGATCTCTTCCCCGGAATAGAAATGCCTGGCAAACCTGGAGTTGTACATCTGGTCCAGCAAGGCCGGCGGGATTCTGATGCGCTGCCTGAATTCCGCATACTCCCTGGCATAAATCTTCTGGTTTGCGACGTTGCTGCGAACCAGCTCGAAATCGTCGAGGTCGAGGAAGTTTGCGATGGCCTGCGCTTTCTTTCGGTCGTCCAGTTCACATCTGAGTACCAGCAGGCTGGTATTTCCGCGGCTAATGATGGTGTACCCCTGGCTGATCGGAAACGGGTGTTGGTAAACATCGATGCCGAAATGGGGTGTTATTTCCGCATCCAGCCAGGTGAGGGGCCTCGCGTGCATGTAGTTCTTGATGAAGATGTCGATCAGTTCATCGATATCGTAATCCGAGATTTTACTATCCGTGCCGATGTACCGGTCCAGGAGCTGGAAGAACATGGAAATATTATTGGCTACCGGTTCGCGCACCAGGGTGATCACATGTAGCCGATGTTGCGGTCGAACCCAGGTCTTGTAGATCCGCTCGGCATAAAATTTCTCGCGAAACCGCCATCCCAGTCGCTTGCGCAGGGTGAACTGTTGATAGACGCGCTGCTCGTGGGCAATTTCACGTTCCAGCATGTCGCGGTATGCCGGTTCGATGTCGATCCGGTCCGGATCGCGGTTCCTGATGGGGAAGTATTCGTGACTCATCAATACCAGGCGGGTACGTGGATCCTGGCTGCGAAACAGGGAGTTGCGTATCGAGGACGATCCGACTTTCCCCATCTGGTAGATAAGGATGGGGTCGCGCCAGTTGAACCAGGGCGCAATAGTAACCGCGAAATACTCGTATACCCGCCGGTCTATCCATTTTTTATTCAGGTGCATGAGTTGTAATCGCTGGCAATTTGTTCGCGCTGGTCCAGTCTGCCTCAATGCCGGCGACTTGAGAATAACATCCGGGTTTCGGGTATTCTGCCATGACTGGCTAGCCACTGCAGGCCATACTACAGGGGCGGCACTGTCTCATCGAAATCCTGCCGATGCCTGGATTACCCTCGTTAGACTGTCAGGATGCAACGAGCTAACGTGGCTGCGGAAGCTGGCATGCATCCAGCACCACAGTGCAAATCGTGCCATGGGTGCCGCTTATCGTCGGGGTGCGGCAGCGGATGAGCATGATCCCACAATAGTGGTACAGGGATTTAGCGCCCGGATCTGCCAGCAATTGCCGGGTTGTGTATGGCTCCCGGACATGCACCATTTCCGGGTGGTTGCAGCATGAGCGATGCCCGGTTCAATGCCAGACAGCAGTCCGACTTCCCGGGGTACAATCCTGCCAGCAGCCCTGTAGTTGGCATGCCTGCTGAAGCCTGATAGCATGGAAAATAATGTAATCAAGAATTATATTAATCAACATATTGTGCAATATGATCGCGATCTGGCCGGCGTACCGGAAATCATGAATCGCGCAATAATCCTGCAGTCGCATTGTGGCATGACACTGGTGTCAGGGGAGGGTGCTCTCTTGAATCCGTTCGTTTCCTGTCACCACGTTGCGATATGTATTGATCAGGACTGATCAGAGGTTACCCATGCAATTGCAAGAAGCCAAACAAGATGAAAGCAGCCGGTTTGTCCGGCATCGTGGACCGGTTACCTGTGTCGCGGGAATTCCGAATCGTAATGCCGCGGTAACCTCAGGATATGATGGCGCGGTCGGGTATGTCGATCTCCACGCGGGTACTGTTGAACTGATGGGATATCATGACCATCTCGTCAACAAGATCACCGTAAACCAGGCGGGAACCAGGGCCGCCTCCTGCTCTTCGGATTACACGGTCTATATCTGGGATCTGGCAACCCGGCAGATCGAGCGTGTTCTGAAGGGTCATAGCGATGACGTCGAGGATTTCGTGTTTGTCGATGACGGTCGCGGTGTTTCCGTGTCGCGCGACTGGCGGATTATCGTGTGGAATCTGCATACCGGCGCCGCCATACATATCATCGAGGGCCATGACAAGGATGTGCTGTCGGTGGCCGTCGACAACGGCCGCATCTATACCTCGGGCGACGATATGACGCTGCGGGTCTGGGACCTGGAAACCGGCAAGCCGATCCGCATGTGGGGTCCGTTCGAGGATGAAACAGACAGCTGCGCGATCGACCCCGGCCACGGCCGCGCGATACTGGGCTGCGATGATGGTGTCGTGCGCGTATTCGATATCGACTCCGGGAACCCGGTCGCGGAGATCGAGGCCCATTCCTCGGGTATCAAGCGGGTCACGGCATCCCCCGTTACCGGTGACATCCTGTCGGCGGCCTACGA
>CAJQOV010000195.1 GCA_905480065.1 uncultured Gammaproteobacteria bacterium
CCGCAGCCACCCAGGAATTCAGCAACTGCATGACGGCCCGCGCGGCCTGCGGCAGTGCCTGCTGCACGGGTTCACTCAGGGTGTGCCCCCAGTCGACATATTCCGGCTGGATCGCGACCAGGGCGCGATTTGCCGGGACCATTTCCGTGAGATGGGTGATGGCGAGCAGATCGCCGAGACTGACTTCGTGTACGCTGCGCTTGGTGCGACCGGCAAAGCGGTCCATCTCGGCGCCTTCGAACACGCGCACGGTGCCGGGCGGCGCGTCCAGCCCGGCCGCATCGATGACGACCAGGTTGTCTGCCTGTTCCAGCAAGGGAGCGAGGGTAAAACTCAGGGTACCGCCATCGACCAGCGTGTACTGGTCCACCCGGGGATGATTGCCACGCAGGTAGTCCAGCAGCTGCACGCCCACACCTTCATCAGAGAGCAAGGTGTTACCGATGCCCAGTATCAGTGTTTTCCTGTCAGCCAATTGCGTTCTCCTCGCCGATGGGGAATTTCTACTCCATGCAGATCACCGCTTTATTGACAGATGTCAATTCGCATGCGGTTTTTTCATGGTTAATTGAATTCCTCACTAATCACAGCGGCCTGCAGGCTGCGAAGGCAGTGTTATGTGTCTTGGCATACCCATGCAAATCCAGTCGATAGAAGGCTTCACCGCACGCTGCACGGCAAAGGGTGTACAGCGCGATGTAAGCCTGTTCATGCTGCAGGACACCGGCATTGCCGTGGATGACTTTGTCGTGGTGCACGTTGGCTATGCGATCCAGAAGATCTCACCGCAGGAAGCACAAAGCGCCTGGGAAATCTATGACCTGATGCTGGAGGCTCCCGATGCATGAGCTTGCCGTCTGCCAGGCGCTGATCGAACAGGTGGAAAGCATTGCCCTGGCGCGCCACGCCTGCGAAGTGATCGAGATCAATGTCCAGATCGGCCCGCTGTCCGGTGTGGAACCGGAACTGCTGAAACAGGCATTCAGCGTCGCCTGCGCCGGCACCCTGGCCGATGGCGCGCAGCTCAACCTGGCCAGCATGCCGATCCGCGTCTGCTGCAAAACCTGTGGCGAGATAACCGACGCATTACCGGCCCGCCTGGTATGTGGTCAATGCGGTGACTGGCGCACCACGATCGTCAGCGGTGACGACCTGTTGCTCACCACCGTGGAAGTGGCGGTCGAGTCAGGGCCGGGAATCGCCAGCCCTGCCACTCAACACTGACCGGAACCGGAGACTGAACCATGTGCAATACCTGCGGCTGTAACGTAACCCATGGCAACGCCCACCTGCTCGCCCCCGGCGCGAAACTGTCCCGCACCGCCAGCGGGCGCGAGTCGGTCAGCGTGTTACGCCACCTGCTGCACGAGAATGACCAGACCGCGGCACACAACCGTGCCCACTTCGACCGTCACGGTGTGCTGGCGGTCAACCTGATGTCCTCTCCCGGCGCCGGCAAGACCGCGCTGCTGGAAGCCACCATCGATGCCATCGGCAAGGACCTGTCCATCGCGGTGATCGAGGGTGACCTGGAAACCGAAAACGATGCCGAGCGCATCCGCCAGCGCGGCGTGCGCGCCATCCAGATCACCACTGGCAGCGCCTGTCACCTCGATGCGCACATGGTGCACGACGCATTGCACCAGCTGGACCTGTCGGAATTCGATATCGTGTTCATTGAAAACGTCGGCAACCTGGTGTGTCCGGCCGGGTTCGACCTGGGCCAGCATCACAACGTCGTGCTGTTATCGACGACGGAAGGTGACGACAAGCCGGCCAAGTACCCGGTGATGTTCCGCAGCGCCGACCTGGTGTTGCTGAGCAAGAGCGACCTGTTGCCGGTGCTGGGTGATTTCAGCCCGGACCAGGCACGCCGCCACCTGCAGCAACTGGCCAGCGCGGTGCCCGTGTTCGAGATCTCGGCGCGCAACGGCGCCGGCATGGAGCAATGGATCCACTGGTTGCTGGCGGAAATCGCCGCACTCGAACACCGCATGGGCAAGCTGGATGCCTACACTCCCGAGCTGCAGACACACGCACCATGACGCTGCAGGCCGCTGACTGGCTCGCCCGCATCCACGCCCTGGAGTTGCCGGCCCGCGTTCGCATCATGAATGTATGCGGCGGCCACGAGCGTTCCATCACCATGGCCGGGCTGCGCCAGGCCTTGCCCGCCAGCATCGAGCTGATCCCCGGACCGGGTTGCCCGGTGTGCATCTGTCCCGAGGAAGACATCTTCGAGGCGATCCAGCTGGCGCTGCACGAAGACGTGATCCTGGTGGCCTACGGCGACATGCTGCGCGTCCCGGTCAATGTCCCGCGCGCACAGGCTCGTTCACTGGAAGCGGCGCGCGCCCAGGGTGCCGACATCCGCCCGATTGCCTCGCCCACGGAGGCGGCACGCATTGCACGCGAACATCCGGACACGGCGGTGATCTTCTTTGCGGCCGGCTTCGAAACCACGACCGCACCGACCGCCGCCATGCTGGTGGAAGGTGCACCGGATAACCTGTTCATCCTGTTGTCCGGCCGACTGACCTGGCCGGCCGTTGCCTTGCTGCTCGACTCGGATACCCCGGGCTTTGATGCGCTGGTGGCACCCGGTCATGTCGCGACCATCATGGGTCCGGAGCAATGGGAATTCGTGGTGCAGCGCCACGCTATCCCGGCGGCGGTCGCCGGCTTCACGCCGGTCAGCCTGCTGGCGGCCTTCTATTCCACGCTGCGCCAGCTGCTTGACGACCGTCGCTTCCTCGATAACTGCTACCCGGACGTGGTGCGCGCCGGCGGCAACCGGCTCGCACAGCAACAACTGCAGCAGGCCATGGACATCCAGCAAGCCAACTGGCGCGGCGTCGGCATGATCCCCGCCTCCGGCTACAAGTTGAGTGAGCGTTACCGCGCGCACGATGCACGCGTGCGGTTCCCGTCCTACGCCGATGACGCACGCAAGCGTGCCGGTGAAATGCCGCCCGGCTGCGATTGTGCCAAGGTGGTAATGGGCAAGATCCGTCCCAACGAATGCCGCCTGTTCGGCAGCGCCTGCCAGCCACGCCACCCGATCGGCCCGTGCATGGTCTCCGATGAGGGCGCCTGCCGGATCTGGTGGTCCGGCGGCCTGCGCGAAACGATCGCACCACGCCGGGTTGCCGGAGCAGCAGGCTGACATGGCGGCCGCCCCTGAATCCGTGCAGCGTGTTGCCCCGGCCGCCATGCGCCTGCACATCGGCGGGCAGGTGCAGGGCGTCGGCTTCCGGCCGTTTGTCTACCAGCTGGCCCAGGCGCTGCAACTGAACGGCTGGGTACGCAACAGCCTCGGGCGCGTGGAGATCCATGTACAGGGCCGGCAAGATGCCCTGCAAACCTTTATGCGGCGGCTGTTTGAACAGGCGCCGGCGCAGGCAAGGGCGCAACTGGACAACTGCGTGGCGGCACTGCCACAGGACATGCGGGGCTTTCGGATTCGTGCCAGCGTGGATCGCGGCGAGCGCAGCATTCACATTCCCACGGATCTCGGCATCTGTAGCGGGTGCCAGGCCGAGCTGGAAGATCCCGGGGACCGGCGCTACCACTACCCTTTCATCAATTGCACGCAGTGTGGCCCGCACTACACGCTGATCCGTGCGCTGCCCTATGACCGCGTGAATACCACCATGAACAGCTTTGCGCTGTGTGGCGCCTGCGCAGCGGAATACCGCGACCCCGGTGACCGCCGCTTTCACGCCGAGCCGGTCGCCTGCCCGGCATGTGGTCCGGAACTGTCGTTCCACCGTGCCGGCCTGCCGTATCTGCGCGGCAACAGCGTTGCGCTGGCGGCCAGTATCGAGGCGCTGCATGCCGGGGCCATCATTGCGGTCAAGGGCATTGGCGGCTATCACCTGATGTGTGATGCCCGCAGCGATCGGGCCGTGCGCCTGTTGCGCGCGCGCAAACACCGGCCGGACAAGCCGCTGGCAGTACTGTGCCCGGCACCACCCATGCGTCCGCTGCACCATGCCAGCAGGCTGGTGTGGCTGTCGCGCGACGAAGCCGCCCTGCTGCTCTCGCCACAGCGCCCGATCGTACTGGCGCAACAAAAAGCCGGCACTGAATTGTCTGCCGAAATTGCCCCGGGTCTGCAGGAAGTCGGCATCATGCTGCCCTACAGCCCCCTGCATCACCTGTTGCTGAACGCCTTCGGCACAGCACTGGTGGCTACCTCTGCCAATATCAGTGGCGAACCGGTGCTCACGGAAAACATCGACGTGGAGGAACGGCTCGGGCACGTGGCCGATGCCTTTCTGCATCACAACCGATCCATTGCGCGGCCGGCCGATGACCCCGTGTATCGCGTGATTGCCGACCGCCCGCGCCTGCTGCGGCCCGGACGCGGCTGCGCGCCACTGGAACTGACGCTGCCGTTCAGCTTGCCACACCCGGTGCTGGCGGTCGGCGCCCAGCAGAAAAACACCATCGCGCTGGCCTGGCAGGATCGTATGGTTATCTCGCCGCATATCGGGGACATGGACAGCGCGCGCAGCATGGCCGTATTCAGCCAGAGCGTGAAAGACCTGCAGTCGCTCTACCAGGAACAGGCCATGGCGATCATTTGCGATGCGCATCCCGGCTACGCGACCACGCGCTGGGCCGCGCACACCGGGCTGCCGGTGACGCGTGTTTTGCATCACCATGCGCATGCCGCGGTCGCCACGCCGAATGCCAGCGCGGAGAGTCCGGCGCTGGTGTTTACCTGGGATGGTACCGGCTACGGGGCGGACGGCACGCTGTGGGGCGGAGAGGCCCTGCTCGGCTACCCCGGTCACTGGCAACGCTTCGCTTCACTGCGACCGTTTCACCTGCCGGGTGGCGAACGCGCGGGTCACGAACCCTGGCGCAGCGCCGCCGCCCTGTGCTGGGAAACCGGCCGCTACTGGCCCGGACTGCCGCACAACGCGGCGCTGCTGCAACACGCCTGGCAGAACCGCATCAATGCACCACGCACCAGCGCAGCCGGACGCCTGTTCGACGCCGCCGCCGCACTGACCGGCCTGTGCAGCGTCGCCAGCTTTGAAGGCCAGGGCCCGATGCGGCTGGAGGCCGCCAGTGCAACCGATTGCGCAGCGCTCGAGCTGCCGTTGTCACGCGACAAGGACGGGTTGTGGATCAGCGACTGGGCGCCACTGCTGCCCATGCTGATGAGCGAGTCACACCCGATCAGCGTGCGCGGTGGCATGTTTCATGCCAGCCTGGCGCAGGTCGTTCTTCGGCAGGCGCAGCAGGCACGCGGACAACACGGCATCACGCTGGTCGGGTTGTGCGGCGGCGTATTCCAGAACCGCCTGTTGACCGCACAGGTCATCGCACGACTGACCGAGGATGATTTCGATATCGCGTTTCCGGAACAAGTGCCGGTCAACGACGCCGGTCTGTGTTTCGGGCAGGTGATTGAATACGGCGCAGCACTGGCGCGGGACTAGGCCGATGCAGGACACCCACATCTCGCTCGCACACGGCAACGGCGGCCGCTTCATGCGCGAGCTGATTGACGAGATCTTCGCACGCCACCTCGCCAACCCCGGACTCGACGTGCAGGCCGACGCCGTACCGCTCGCGGTAAACGGCAGCGAGTTGCTGTTCACCACCGATGGGTTCACCGTGCAACCGCTGGAATTTCCCGGCGGCAATATCGGCACACTGGCCGTGCACGGCACCTGCAACGACCTCGCCGTGGCCGGTTCCACGCCACGCTATTTAAGCCTCAATGCCTTTATCGAGGAAGGGCTGGAGATTGCCACACTGGATCGCATCATCCGCAGCCTGGCCGAAGCTGCGCGCGACAGTGGCGTTCAGGTCGTGGCAGGGGATACCAAGGTGCTGCGCCGCGGCGAAGGCGGTGGCCTCTACCTCGCCACCACCGGCATCGGCATTCGTCATCCGCACCATATCGGGATCAACCGCATTTGCAGCGGCGATGTATTACTGGTGAGCGGCCCCGTCGGTGACCACGGCATAGCCGTGATGCTGGCGCGCGAGGCCTTCGGCCTGCATGGCGAACTGCAATCCGACGCTGCCAGCGTACTACCGCTCACCAGGACCGCACTCGACTGTGCCGGCCTGCACTTCATGCGCGACCCGACCCGTGGTGGCCTGGCTACGGTGTGCCACGAGCTGCAACGAGCCACCGGCTTCGGTATCACGCTGGAACAGACACAGATTCCGGTACGCGATGCCGTGCAGTCGGTGTGCGATATGCTCGGCTACGACCCGCTCTACCTCGCGTGCGAGGGTCGCGTGGTGGCCGTAGTCAGCGCAGATGACGCCGACCCGCTGTTGCAAAGCTGGCGCGCCCTGCCGCAGGGAGAGGCAGCTGCCATCATCGGCAGGCTGAGCCAGTTGCACACCCACGTATTGCTGAAAACCGCACTCGGCGGCGAGCGCATCCTGGAAGAACTCGAGGACGATCCGTTGCCACGGATTTGCTGAGGAATAATCGCCTCGCAACAAAAAGGGGTCGGTGTCATTTTTCTCTGCAACAAAAAGGGGTCGGTGTCATTTTTCTCTTAAAGACAGTGGAACAAAAAGGGGTCGGTGTCATTTTTCTCTTAAAGACAGTGTGCAATATGCTGTCTAGTGATGAAAAATGACACCGACCCCTTTTTGTTCCCTTTTTGTTCCCCGACCCCTTTTTGTTCCATTGCGTCCCATGTACTCCCTCTCCCTCCGGGAGAGGGTTGGGGTGAGGGGATCAAATTAAGCCAACTACCTGATTTTCTACCCCCTCATCCTGTCCTTCTCCCGGAGGGAGCAGGGACGTAATGTTTAGAAACAAAAAAGGGCACGGGAATCAACCGCGGCGGGCAAACCAGATGACATGGCGCGCGCCCTTCGTGCCGTGCGCATGCACGCGGACTTCATCCACCGCGAATCCCGCCTTGCGCAGACGTTGCCGAAAGTCGGCATCCGGACCGGCCGACCACACGGCCAGCACCCCCTGCGGTCGCAGCGCCGCATAGGCCGCACTCAAACCGTCCATGTGATAGAGCCAGTCATTCTCGCTGCGGGTGAGTCCCTCCGGGCCGTTGTCCACGTCCAGCAGGATCGCATCGTATGCCTGCTGTGCGTGCTGCAGTACCCGGGCCACGTCTCCGGTACGGACCGTTACCCGCGCGTCCCTGAGCGGGTAACCGGCGGATTCGCCCAGCACACCGCGGTTCCACTCGACCACGGCCGGCACGAGTTCCGCCACCAGCAACTGTGCCTGTTCACCCACCCGGCGCAGTGCCGCAGCCAGGGTAAACCCCAAACCCAGTCCACCGATGAGCA
>CAJQOV010000196.1 GCA_905480065.1 uncultured Gammaproteobacteria bacterium
GCCGCCGCCTACGTACACTACACGCCGAATGAAACCATCGGTGGTGTCGAGTTTCACTCGATACCGGATACCGGCGGCGTGCCGCTGGTGGCAGACATGTCATCGACGATTCTTTCGCGTCCGTTCGATGTGTCGCGTTACGGGCTGATCTATGCCGGTGCGCAGAAAAATATCGGGCCGGCCGGCCTCACGGTGGTGATAGTGCGTGATGACCTGATTGGCGAGACCCTGCCGGGTACGCCGACGATGTTCGATTACAAGGCGCACGCTGACAACGATTCCATGCTGAACACACCGCCGACTTTTGGCTGGTACCTGGCCGGGCTGGTATTTGCCTGGCTGCAGCAGCAGGGTGGGTTGTCCGCCATGGCAGAGCGTAACCGGCGCAAGGCGCAGTTACTGTATGACGCGATCGATGCGTCCGCCTTTTATCACAGTCCGGTCGCTCCGGATTGCCGTTCGTGGATGAACATACCGTTTACGCTGACCGATGCCGCGCTGGATGCCGACTTTCTGGCCGCTGCACGTGCCGTCGGCCTGCTCAACCTCAAGGGGCATCGCTCGGTAGGCGGCATGCGGGCGAGTATCTACAATGCCATGCCCGAAGCGGGTGTCGCCGCGCTGGTGGAGTTCATGGCCGAATTCGAGCGTTCACATGGCTGATTCCCGGCCGGGAAAAGCGCCACGCACCACTGCACGCTGATGCACGGTCCGGGCAGGCACAAGTACCTGTGTGATGACATTGAATCAGGCTGTTAACCAGGTGCCGGGCACGGCATCACTTGCCGTGGTACAAACAAGCTGTCCACGCTCCCTCCGGGGAAGGTGATTCGTGCAATAACAAGGGGTCAGACCCACAGCTGTCCCACATACATGTACTGAAAGTACATGTATGTCCATAAATGAACGCATTGCACGGAGCGGTTGATAGTGACAGGACATGAAAGCTATATACCACTGTATAAACTTACGTCCCTTCTCCCTCCGGGAGAAGGACAGGATGGGGGATAGAAAATCAGGTAGTTGGCTTGATTTGATCCCCTCTCCCCAACCCAACCTCGGTAATTGCTCCATGCATTACTCTCGGCTCTGGCTCCTGCTGCGCTCTACCGAGTCCACCCCTGGACTCGTACCTCCTGCGTCCATGCAGTCGTCCCGGAGGGAGAGGGAGTTTATGGGACAGCAGTGGGTCAGACCCCATTTTCTTTTTCCTTCATCATGACAAGGCCATGTACAAGATACTGACGCTGAATAATATCTCACCCGCCGGACTGGAACACTTTCCGCGCGATGGCTACGAGGTGGCCTCAGAGATCCAGCACCCGGATGCCATCCTGCTGCGATCCTTTAACATGCACGACATGAAGATACCGGATTCGGTGAAGGCGATTGGCCGTGCCGGTGCCGGGGTCAACAATATCCCGGTGGCGGCCATGAGCAGGGCCGGCATAGCGGTTTTCAATGCGCCCGGGGCCAATGCCAATGCGGTCAAGGAACTGGTGATAGCCGGCATGCTGATGGCGTCACGCAATCTGTGCCAGGCCTGGGAATTTGCCCGTTCGCTGGAAGGGGATGACGCAACGATTCACAAGGCCGTCGAGTCGGGCAAGAAGCAGTTCGTCGGCTTCGAGTTGCCGGGCAAGACGCTGGGCGTGGTCGGTCTCGGTGCGATCGGCGTGCAGGTTGCCAACGGCGCGCTGGCGCTCGGCATGAACGTGATCGGTTACGATCCGGCCATTACCGTCCAGCGCGCCTGGGAGATGTCCTCGCAGGTGCACCAGGCGACCAGCATCGAAGACCTGCTGGCCAATGTCGACTATGTCAGTTTTCATGTGCCGCTGGTTGACGAGACCCGCAATATGATCAATCGCGAGCGCCTGAAACGGAGCCGCAACGGGCTGGTGATCCTGAATTTCTCGCGTGCCGGTGTAGTGGATGACCAGGCCGTGGTAGCGGCGATCGACGCCGGCAAGGTATATGCCTATGTGTGCGATTTCCCCAGTAACCTGCTGAAAAACCACCCGCGGGTGATTGCGCTGCCGCATCTCGGTGCATCGACCCTGCAGGCCGAGGAAAACTGTGCGGTCATGGTGGTCGACCAGGTGCGTGAGTACCTGGAGCATGGCAATGTGCGTAATTCAGTCAATTTCCCCGAGTTGTTCATGCCGCGTAGTGAAGGATTTCGCATCGCCATCGTGAACGAGAATGTCCCCAATATGCTGGGCCAGATATCGACCTGCATGGCGCAGGCCGGGCTGAATATCCTGGATATGCTCAACAAGTCGCGCGGCGATCTCGCCTGTACGCTGGTTGATGTCCATTCTGCGCCGCCCCAGCAATGCATGGCCGATATTGCCGCTATCAGGGGCGTGCTGAATGTGCGGTCGCTGTGACCGCCTGATGGCTGCCATTCTTGCCACGATCCGCTACTATCTGACACATGGCTGACAACGACAAGCTGGACGGACTGCGCAAGCGCATCGATGCACTGGATGAACAGATCCAGCGGCTGATCAATGACCGTGCGGCCGTTGCCAGGGAAGTGGCCGCGGTCAAGCTTGCCGAGGGAGCCGATACGCACTTCTACCGGCCGGAGCGTGAGGTCGCGATTCTGCGCCGGGTCAGCGAGCGCAATACCGGGCCGATGCCGAGCGAGGAGATGGTGCGACTGTTCCGCGAGATCATGTCAGCCTGCCTGGCGCTGGAGCAACCGCTGAATATCGCCTATCTAGGCCCGGAGGGAACGTTCACGCAGGCCGCCGCCCTCAAGCAGTTCGGCCATTCGGTGCGCACCATCGCGCTGAACGGCATTGATGACGTGTTCCGCGAGGTCGAGTCCGGTGCAGCGCATTACGGCGTGGTACCGATAGAAAATTCCACCGAGGGCGTGGTGCGGCACACGCTGGACCTGTTTCAGCATTCGCGGCTGAATATCTGTGGCGAGGTGCAGTTGCGCATCCATCATTATCTGCTTGCCAGAGATGCTGATGCCACGATCACCCGGGTACTTGCGCATCAACAGGCGCTGGCCCAGTGTCGTGGCTGGCTGGAAAGCAACCTGCCGCACGCGGAACATCTCGCCGTGGCCAGCAATGCCGAGGCCGCGCGCATGGTCAGCCAGCAGGATGGTGCAGCGGCTATCGCCAGTGAAACCGCCGCGGAAATTTACGGACTGGCGATCCGCAACCGGAACATCGAGGACGAGCCGGACAATACCACCCGCTTCCTGGTGATTGGCAGGCAGGCGGCATTGCCAAGCGGCAATGACCTGACCTCGCTGCTGATCTCGGTACGCAACCGCCCCGGCATGCTGTATGCCATGCTTGAGCATTTCGCGCGCAATGGCGTCAGCATGACACGTATCGAGTCGCGTCCTTCGCGCAGAGGGGTCTGGGATTACGTGTTTTATATCGATGTCGAGGGGCATCGTGACGACGCGCCGGTCGCGGCGGCGCTGGCCGAACTCGATAAAGAGGTGTTTGCCGTCAAGGTGCTGGGATCCTATCCGCGCGCCGTGATTTGATCCGCACTAACCGGATCGGCCTGGTTGTCCTGATCCGGGTAACATACTTGCTCGAGGCATTCCTTCTCCCTCCGGGGGAAGGCCAGGATGAGGGGATAGGAAATCACAGGGCCGTTGCTTCTGCCGATCTGCTTACCCCGGTCCGCTCCCGGAGGGAGAGGGTGGTACTGTTGTGATATGTTGATTCATTTGCGTATAAATAATACGGAACCTTTTAATGCCTTCCGCTGAGTCACACTTTCTCGATCTGGCCGCCCCCGGTGTGCGTGGGCTGACGCCGTACCAGCCCGGCAAGCCGGTGGCCGAGCTGGAGCGTGAGCTTGGCATCCGCAATGCCATCAAGCTGGCATCGAACGAGAATCCGTATGGTCCGAGTCCGCACGCGCTGGCTGCGGCGCAGGCCGCACTGCAGCATATTGCGCGCTACCCGGAGGGTAGTGGTTATCAGCTGGTCGAGCGGCTGGCGGCGTTGCATGGCGTGGCGCCCGGCTGCATCACGCTCGGTAATGGCTCCAATGATGTCCTCGACATGGTCGCCCGGGTATTCCTGACCCCGCAGCACGAGGCGGTGTTTTCACAATATGCTTTCGCCGTCTACCCGATCTCGGTGCAGGCAGTGGGGGCGGTCGCGCGCGTGGCACCGGCGCATGACGGCAGCCGTGGCCCGGCGTACGGTCACGATCTGCACGCCATGGCAGCGCAGGTCGGTGCACAGACGCGCGTTGTGTTTATTGCCAATCCGAATAATCCGACCGGTACCTGGTTGCCGGCCGCTGAGCTGGAAGGGTTCGTCGCGCAGTTGCCGGCGCATGTGATGGTCGTCATCGACGAGGCCTATTTCGAATACGTTGCCGATGCGCACTACCCGGACAGCTCGCGCTGGCTTGAACGCTATCCCAACCTGATCGTTACGCGCACCTTTTCCAAGGCCTATGGCCTGGCCGGACTGCGCGTCGGCTATGCACTGTCGCATCCGCAGGTGGCGGGTCTGCTGAATCGCGTGCGGCAACCGTTCAACGTGAACCTGGTGGCCCAGGCGGCGGCGCTGGCCGCGCTGGACGACAGGCAGCATCTGGCGAAATGTGTACGCCATAACCAGGCGGGCATGCAGCAACTGGTGGCCGGTTTCGAGCGGCTGCAGCTTTCCTGTATCGAATCCGCCGGCAACTTCGTTGCCGTGGATGTCGGGCGCCCGGGCCCGGAGGTATACCAGGCGTTGCTGAAAGAAGGCGTGATCGTGCGTCCGGTGGCGAACTACGGCATGCCGCAACACCTGCGCATCACCATCGGCAAGCCGGAAGAGAACGAACGTTTCCTGCAGTCCCTGCAGCGGGTGCTGGCATGATCAGGCGCTTGTGCGTTATCGGCGTTGGCCTGATTGGCGGCTCACTGGCGCGTGCCTTGCGTGCGGCCGGCTATTGCCAGGAAGTCGTGGGCGCCGGGCGCAACCCGGAGCACCTGCGGCAGGCCGTCGAGCTGGGGGTGATCGACCGCTTCGAAACCGACCTGGGGCTGGCGGTCAGGGATGCGGACATGGTGCTGGTCGCGGTACCGCTGGGGGCCATGCAGCCGGTATTTGCCGCGCTACGCGATCATCTGGCGGACGATGCCGTGCTTACCGATGCCGGCAGTGCCAAGGCGAGTGTCATTGAAGCGGCGCAGGCGGCATTTGGTCGCTTGCCGGACTGCTTCGTGCCGGGACATCCGATTGCCGGTACCGAGCAGAGCGGGGTGGCCGCGTCGTTTCCGGAGTTATATCGCGGCCGGCGGGTAATCCTCACCCCGACAGAAGCCTCTTCGCCTGCGGCGATCGCACGCGTACGCGCCATGTGGGAGGCGGCCGGTGCGCAGGTGACGGAGATGGGTGCCAAACATCATGACGAGGTGCTGGCGGCGACCAGTCACTTGCCACACGTACTGGCCTTTGCCCTGGTGGAAAGCCTTGCGCGCCTGCAAGACCAGCGCGAGGTATTCGAATATGCCGCCGGCGGTTTCCGCGACTTTACCCGCATCGCCTCCAGCGATCCGGTGATGTGGCGCGATATCTGCGTTGCCAACCGTGTTGCAGTTCACGACATGATCGAGCGTTTTAGCGCTGATTTGCAGGTGCTCGATCGTGCAGTATGCGCCGGCGACGGCGAACGCCTGTTGAAGATATTCAGCGACGCCAGGCAGGCGCGCGACCGTTACGTGGAAAAAACAGACCGGGATCCGGGCAATGAGTGACACAAGTTTTCAGGTGCAGGCGGGCGGACAGCTGTGTGGCAGCCTGCGGGTACCGGGCGACAAATCCATTTCACACCGTTCCATCATGCTCGGTGCGCTGGCCAGTGGTGTGACGCGGGTCAGCGGTTTCCTCGAAGGCGAAGACAGTCTTGCCACGCTGGCAGCATTCCGTGCCATGGGAGTGCGTATCGACGGTCCGGACGCCGGCAAGGTGACGGTGCATGGTGTCGGCCTGCATGGATTGCAGGCACCCGACGCGCCGTTGTACCTGGGTAATTCCGGTACTTCCATGCGCCTGATGTCAGGCTTGCTGGCCGGACAGGCGTTTGATTGCGTATTGACCGGTGACGCGTCGTTGTCGGGTCGGCCGATGCGGCGTGTGGTGACTCCACTCGGCAGTATGGGGGCGCGTATCGACAGCACGGCACAGGGTACGGCGCCGTTGCATATACACGGTGGAGCCATGCTGCATGGAATCGACTATGACATGCCGGTGGCGAGTGCGCAGGTAAAATCCAGCCTGCTGCTGGCTGGACTCTACGCCCGGGGCACTACCTGTGTTACCGAGCCTGCGCCAACGCGCGATCACACCGAGCGCATGCTGGCCGGCATGGGCTACCCGTTGCAGCGCGATGGTGCACGGGTCTGCCTGGACGGTGGGCACGGCCTGAGCGCCATCGAGATTGATATTCCCGCCGACATTTCCTCGGCGGCATTTTTCCTGGTGGGGGCCAGTATTGCGCCTGGCTCCAACCTGCAGCTGCAGCATGTCGGCATGAACCCGACCCGCACCGGTGTCATCGAGATACTGCGGCGTATGGGGGCCGACATCGAGGTTGGCAATGAGCGTGATGCTGGCGGGGAGCCGGTCGCCGACCTGCGCGTACGCTATGCACCGTTGCACGGCATTGCAATCCCGGCGGCGCTGGTGCCGCTGGCCATCGATGAATTTCCGGTGATCTTCGTTGCTGCCGCCTGCGCCGAGGGTCGTACGGTATTGACTGGTGCGGAGGAACTGCGCGTAAAGGAAAGCGACCGCATCCAGGTGATGGCAGACGGATTGAAGCGATTGGGTGTGCAGGCGCAGGCCACGCCTGACGGCATGATCATCGATGGCGGTACGCTGGGAAGTGGTTGTGTTGACAGTCATGGCGATCACCGCATCGCCATGTCGTTTGCCATGGCCGCGCTGCGCGCGCAGGGTGCAATTGACATCACCGATTGCGCCAATGTGAATACCTCCTTCCCGGGTTTCGTGGCGCTGGCCCGGTCTGCCGGCCTGTCCATCCAAAGTGCCGGCTGAGCAGGCGAGTCCGGGCGATGTCTGAATCCACCAGTCGTGACGGCGCAGCAGCCCCGGTGATTACCATCGATGGCCCCAGTGGCTCCGGCAAGGGCACCATCAGCCAGGCCGTGGCGCAGCAACTCGGCTGGCATTACCTCGACAGTGGTGCGCTCTATCGTCTGCTGGCATTTGCTGCGCTGCACAAGGGTGTGGCGCTGGATGACGCAACCGCGCTGGTGGCCCTGTCCGCGCGACTGGCCTGCGACTGCTGTCTGCCGACTGCTGCCGATCCGGCCGTGCGGCTGGAGGGTCGGGATGTCAGCAGTGAGCTGCGTACCGAGGCGGCCGGCGAGGCGGCCTCGCGGATTGCCGCGCTGCCGGCGGTGCGGGCGGCATTACTGGACTGGCAGCGTAATTGCCGCAAGCCGCCGGGACTGGTGGCGGACGGGCGCGATATGGGTAGCGTGATTTTCCCGGATGCCGGGCTCAAGATTTTCCTCACCGCGAGTCCGCAGGTGCGCGCCGAAAGAAGATATAACCAACTGAAAAATATGGGAAAAGAGGCTGACCTGGCGGCGCTTGTCAGCGAGGTGGAGGCGCGCGACCGGCGCGATGCGACGCGCGCCACCGCACCCCTGAAACCGGCTCCGGATGCGCTGATCCTCGATAACAGCAAGCAGGATGTCACGGCTACCGTAGCCGCCGTACTGGAAGCGGCCCGCAAGAAATTTTAAAAAACCCTGTACGATTAAGCAGATACACGTATAATCCCGTTTTGTGCCCGGATCATGCCCCGTGTGTGACCGGATCTTTAAACCTGACCCGGAGTATCGCCAGATGCTGCGGTTATTGAATCGGACCGCATAAGCGGTACCAGGATGAATTTTCCCAT
>CAJQOV010000197.1 GCA_905480065.1 uncultured Gammaproteobacteria bacterium
AGAGAGTGCAATGCAGCGCGCAAAACGCAATGGACTGCCGTACCAGTATTTTGATCCTGTCAGCGATGTAAGCTCGATACAGCAGGTTCGGTATTCCGGCCAGATCATGTCTGCGCTGGAAAATGATGAATTCGAGCTGCATTACCAGCCACAGGTGAATCTGCAAACTGGCCAGATCACCGGGGCGGAAGCACTGTTACGGTGGGAGCACCCCGGCGAAGGGATTATCATGCCGCAGCGCATCATACCGGTCGCAGAACAACTGGGGATGATGACACCGATTACAGACTGGGTGCTGGTTACGGCATTGACCCAATGTCGGGAATGGCAGCACAAGGGTCTGCAAATTCGCGTTTCGGTCAATGTGTCTGCGCGTTCATTCCAGAACCCACGCCTGCTGGACAAAATCAAATCGGCGCTCGAACTGGCAGATGTCAGTGCCCTGTTACTGGAGATCGAGATTACCGAGGCAACGCTCATGCAGGATACTGACAAGGCAGCCGAGGTGCTTGCCAGGCTCAATGATCTCGGCGTTACCATCGCCATCGATGATTTCGGCACCGGGTATTCTTCGCTCTCTTACCTCAAGAAACTTCCGATTCATACCCTGAAAATCGACCAGTCCTTTATCACCCATGTGGCTTTTGATCACCAGGATATCGCAATTGTCCGGTCGATCATCGAGCTAGGCCACAATCTTGGATACACAGTGATAGCTGAAGGTGTGGAAAATCCCAATGCATGGGACCTGCTTGCCAAACTGGGTTGTGATACGGCACAGGGTTTCCACATCAGCAAACCGCTGCCGGAACATGGCTTCAATCGCATGCTTGCTGAACGGAGCTTCCTGCCCGGTTAGCAGATAGCCACAGACGGCAGATTATCCCGCCGGTTTAACCCCGCCATAGCAACAATCCACCCGCAGGCGTCACCTGAACGTCGGCATGCGCCTGTTTTGTCAAATATGTGACGCATATCCCATTCTCCGGAATTATTCGCTGTTACTAATCTTCTCACGTTAGAACAATGAGTTAGCACTCAGGTGGTATTGCAAACCGTGGTGATTTCAAAGTTGGTATGCAAGTTGCTATGTACTTACGCAAGCAGCAGCGGTTACGCCAGTTTCGGCAACTCACGCAGCCACAACAGCAACACCAGGAAGCTCACTATATGCAACACGCAGATATAAAACTTGGCTGCCGGGAAACGACTGACCAGCGTCGCGATAACAGTCCTGTGCAGGTAATTGCGGTGACCAGCGGCAATCCCGGCACAGGAAAGACCTGCGTTGCGATGAACGTGGCGCAGGCACTCAGTCTGGCAGGCCGCAGCACGCTGTTGCTGAACGCGGACCCGGGTGCATCAGGCATCGATGCACTGCTCGATCTGCGTTCTGCATTCACCCTGTTTGATGTACTCAATGGCAGCAAAACTCTTGATGAGGTGTTGTTGCAGGGGCCGGATGGCGTACGCCTGGTTTCTGCGGCATCCGATATGCAACAGCTGGCCGGGCTGGGGCTGTGGGAATGTGCAGGGCTGGTACGCGCATTCAGTGACATCAGTGCACCGGTTGACACCCTGGTAATTGATGTTGCCTCAGGAAATGGCGAGTGTGTGACAAGTCTTTGCAGGGCTGCCAGCGAAATCATTGTACCTGTCCGTAGTGGCAGGGAATCCCTGCATGCGAGCGCCGCACTGATCGAATCGCTGCAACAGCGATTTGGTATTGCACGGTTTCGCATCTTGCCGAATTGCGTGGCATCTGCACGGGATGCGAGTGACCTGTTTGGTCAATTCTTGCAGCACTTCGCAGCCAATCATGACGTGGTGCTTTCCTGCTGCGGTTTCATACCGCAAGACGATTTTGTGCAAAAGGCCGCCGTATCCAGGCAATCCGTTATCAGTGCCTATCCACGCAGCCGGTCTGCCCTGGCGTTGAGGAATCTGGCCAGCCAGATCATGCGGTGGCCACGCTCGGGGCATGCGGGCGGGCATCTGGAATTCTTTGTAGAAAGACTGGTTCAAAACGAAAACATCAATATGGAGGTGAGGTCATGAAAGGTAATACTGCAAAGGCACAACCGGACTACTCAAGCAGTAATGAGCTGGTAATTCTGCACGAACCGCTGGTGAAACGGATTGCGTACCACCTGATGAGCAGATTGCCGGCCAGCGTGCAGGCAGATGATCTCATTCAGGCCGGCATGATCGGGTTGATAGAGGCCTCCAGAAAGTTTGACCCTGACCAGGGGGCCAGTTTTGAAACCTACGCCGGCATTCGTATACGCGGCGCCATGCTCGATGAGATTCGCCGCACCGACTGGACACCGCGTTCTGTACATCGCAAGGCACGCGAAGTGGCAGAAGCGGTACGCAGGATCGAGAATCAAAAGGGGCGCGATGCGCGGGATGTGGAAGTGGCCGAAGCGATGGAATTGAGCCTGGAGGAGTACCACAAGATACTCCAGGACTCTACCGGTTGCCGGATTTTCAGTTTTGAAGACCCGGGTATGCTGGGCGAAGACGGTGTGCCGGAGCCGGGTCGGCATGCCGACCAACCGCTCGAGACCTTGCAAAAGAGTGATTTCAAGCAGGGTTTGGCCGAAGAAATCAAGGGTTTACCCGAGCGCGAACGGCTGGTGATGGCGCTTTACTATGATGAGGAACTCAACCTGCGCGAGATCGGCGAGATCCTCGGGGTAAGCGAGTCCAGGGTATGCCAGATACACGGGCAGGCGCTGATCCGCTTGCGTGCCCGCATGGGTGAGTGGCTGAACGACTGAGGGCGGTTAAGCGGTGCACAATCACAGTGCCGGCACCCAGCAATACGCTGCATCGCTATCGGTGCAGTGGTACTCACGGCGTGACGGTGTGGTGCGTGGTCCATTCAGTAGCGAGAATGTAACCAGATATATTCTGCTCGGACGCATCCGGCTGAGTGATGAATTGAGTGCCGACCGACAGACCTGGCTGGAAGCCGAACAGGTATCCGGCGTGATGCCGGATGTCATGGCCCGGCACGGCAGCCAGGACGAATACCAGCTGTACCTGGAGGCGCGCATGCTTGCCGATGAGCGGGTCGCAAGTCGCCGCTCTGCGACGTGCAAGAACTGCGGGAACTGCAAGCAGGAAAGGCGGCAGCTACCCGACCGCCGTAGCACGGAATCCCGACAGCTGTCCGCACCGAGAGTGGCAGGACAGATGCCTCCGCATTACCGGCATCAGTACTTTCCAAGCCGCTTACGTCACCTGCTGTTAACGGTAATACTGGCCAGCCTGTTATTTGTATGGCTGGTTCCGGTCTCGCGCTGACCGTATGAGTTGGTGCCGAGGGCGGGAATCGAACCCGCATGGAGTTTCCCCCGCTGGATTTTGAGTCCAGTGCGTCTACCAGTTTCACCACCTCGGCAGAGAATAGAGCCAGACCTGCAAAGGCCGCTAGTATAAGTCATCCATCCCTGCGGGCAAGCGGCAATCACATCATCCTGTGCTACTATCGCGCGCCATGCAGCGGGCCGATTTCAGTTACCAGCTTCCTCCCGACAGGATTGCCAGGGAACCTTGCGATGTACGCAGCGACAGCCGCTTGTTGTTGCTAGATCCTGTGAGTGACGCATTGCAGGACAGCCAGTTCAGCGCCTTCCCGGATCTGCTGAGGGCCGGTGACCTGGTGATTTTTAATGATACCCGTGTGATACCGGCGCGGTTGCATGGAGTAAAGCAATCCGGCGGCAGGGTGGAAGTACTGGTAGAGCGGATTCTGGATAATGGAATCGTGCTGGCGCAAATGCGCGCGAGCAAGCCGACACGATCAGGAAGCCGGATATTGCTTGAGGGCGTAATCAGCGTTGTGGTGACGGGCCGGGAAAATGATCTGTATCGGCTGCAATTCCCGGCCGGAATGGACGTACGGACAGCGCTTGAGGCACATGGACATGTACCTTTGCCTCCATATATTGATCGTGCCGATACCGGCAATGACCGGGATCGCTATCAGACAATATATGCCCGCAACCCGGGGGCGGTGGCAGCACCGACCGCCGGTCTGCATTTTGATCGCCCGGTCATGCAACGGCTCTCGGCAAAAGGCATAGAGACTGCATTCGTCACGCTGCACGTTGGCGCGGGAACCTTCCAGCCGGTACGTGTAGAAGACCTGGACAGGCACGTCATGCACCATGAGAGTTTCGAAATCAGTCCCGAGACCTGTGAACTTGTCATGCGTACCCGGGAGAGCGGTGGCCGCGTCATTGCAGTTGGGACGACGGTTGTGCGTACGCTGGAATCAGCCGCGAGATCAGGCGCCTTGCAACCGTGTCGCGGCGAAACGGATTTGTTCATTACACCCGGCTTCAAATTCCGGATGGTTGATGCCTTGCTCACCAATTTCCATCTTTCCGAATCAACCCTGCTGATGCTGGTCTGTGCCTTTGCGGGCTACCAGCGCACCATGGATGCATATAAACATGCGATCGACGCCGGCTATCGTTTCTACAGCTATGGTGATGCCATGTTCATTACCGCGCGTGCGAGCGCCTGACGGTGCGTTTTAGCACTACCCACAGTGACGGGGCTGCCAGGGCCGGGGTACTGGAGTTCGTGCGTGGCTCGGTACAAACGCCAGCATTCATGCCAGTCGGAACCTATGGCACGGTCAAGGCGATGACCCCGGAAGAAGTCAGGCAAACCGGAGCCGAGATTATCCTCGGCAATACGTTTCACCTGATGTTGCGCCCGGGAACCGAAGTCATTCGCAGCCATGGCACGCTGCATGAATTCATGCACTGGGCAGGCCCGATCCTGACAGACTCGGGCGGGTTCCAGGTATTCAGTCTTGGTGCGCTGCGCAAGATCACCGAACAGGGAGTGACCTTCAGCTCGCCGGTCAACGGGGACCGGGTTTTTCTCGGCCCTGAAGAATCGGTGCGCGTGCAGCGTGATCTGGGTGCTGACATTGTCATGATCTTTGACGAGTGCACTCCATACCCGGCGACAGAGGAGGACGCGCGCAGTTCCATGGAATTGTCACTGCGCTGGGCACGCCGCAGCCGTGACGCGCATGCCGATAATCCTGCTGCACTGTTTGGTATCGTGCAGGGCGGCATGTTTCCGGAACTGCGGAAGGAGTCTCTGGCCGGTTTGCTGGAAATCGGCTTTGACGGGTACGCGCTGGGTGGCCTGTCGGTGGGCGAGAACAAGGCGGAGCGGGAGGCGGTGCTGTCCGCCATTTTACCGGCCATGCCGGTTGCTGCGCCGCGTTACCTGATGGGGGTGGGTACGCCTGAGGATATCGTGGAATCGGTTTGGCATGGTATCGACATGTTTGACTGTGTACTGCCGACCCGAAATGCCCGTAATGGTCATTTGTATGTGCATGACGGGGTAGTGCGTATTCGCAACAGCATCCATCGCAGCGATACCCGCCCGCTGGATGACTCATGCCATTGTTATACCTGCCGTAATTACAGCCGGGCATACCTTCATCACCTCGACAGGTGCAACGAGATACTGGGCGCCCGCCTGCATACCATCCACAACCTGACCTATTACCAGGAGCTGATGGCCGGCCTGCGCCAGGCCATCAGGCAGGGCCGCCTGGCACAATTCCGCAAGGACTTTTACCAGCGACGCGGGGCTGTGTCATAATGCCCGCGTTTTACCGGCAATAATGATGCAGATCAGGCGCCCCGGCAGGGTGAATGCCTGTGGTTACACAAGGAGCAAGTCATGAATTTCTTTATCTCGGACGCGCTGGCAGCAGCCCCGCAGGGACAGGCAGATCCCCTGATGAGCTTTCTGCCGCTGATATTTATCTTTGTCGTGTTCTATTTTCTGCTGATCCGGCCGCAGTCCAAGAAGGCCAAGGAACACAAATTGATGGTGGAAGCGCTGGCCAAGGGCGACGAGGTGGTCACCAATGGCGGCATGCTGGGGCGGATTACCAAGGTCGGCGACAACTTCGTGGAACTGGAAGTGGCTGATCAGGTCAGCGTCAAGGTACAGCGCCAGGCGATTGCCAACGTGATGCCCAAAGGAACCATCAAGGGGCTGTAGAACACCATCTGAAGGAACTGTTGCACAATGAACCGTTATGCTCCATGGAAATACCTGCTGATTATCATCATCCTGGTGGTCGGCTCTGTTTATGCGTTGCCAAACCTGTACGGCGAGGACCCGGCGCTGCAGATATCCGGCGGGCGTGCCGCGGAAGTGGACGAATCGACTGGTAAAATAGTTGGCGAAGCACTCAAGAAAGCCGCTATCGATGTCAAACAGATGGGCATCGAGTCTGGCAAGCTGATGGTGCGGTTTCATGATACGGATACCCAGCTGCGGGCAGCCGAATATGTCAAAGGGGCACTTTCCGCCATCAGTAACGGCTATGTCGTTGCATTCAACCTTGCGCCCTCGACCCCGGCCTGGCTGGAAAAATTCAACGCCCTGCCCATGTACCTCGGCCTGGACCTGCGTGGGGGCGTGCACTTCCTGATGGAAGTGGATATGCCCGCCGCGATCAGGCAGGCGGTTGAAGGCTATGCAGCTGACATCAGGTCACTGCTGCGCGATAACAAGCTGCGCTATACCGTATTGCGCGCGGGTGAACAGGGCGTACTGGCAGGGTTCAGCAGCGAGGAAGATCGTGAACGTGCCCACAACCTGATGCGTGACAATTTCCAGTTGTTGACTGTGGAGACGGTTAACAATACAGACCGACATGAGTTGTTGATATATCCGGGTGATCAGGAGATAAAGGAAATTCAGGATTTTGCCCTGCAGCAAAATATTCTGACCCTGCGCAATCGCGTCAACGAACTGGGGGTAGCAGAACCGGTTATCCAGCAACAGGGAAAGTCGCGTATCGTGGTGCAGTTGCCGGGTGTGCAGGATACTGCGCAGGCCAAGCGAATCCTGGGTGCCACGGCAACCCTCGAATATCGGGCGGTGGATACAGAACATGATGTGGAACGCGCCGTGGCAGGCAAGGTTCCAGCCGGGTCGCGCCTTTACTACGAACGTGGCGGCAGGCCGATTCTGCTGAAGAAATCCGTGATCGCCACGGGTAACCAGATCATCAATGCACGTTCCGGATTTGACCAGTCATCCGGCTCTCCCATGGTATCCGTGACACTGGATGCGCAAGGCGCAAGGAGCATGCTGAAGTTCACCAAGGAAAATGTCGGCAAGCCGATGGCCGTGGTGTTCATCGAAAACCGCAGCGAAACGACACTGGTTGATGACAAACCGGTCACCAGGCCGGTCAAGGTCGAGGAAGTTGTCAGTGTTGCGACTATCCGCGATGTCTTCAGCAAGCGTTTCCAGACCACCGGCCTGGATAGCCCCAAGGAAGCTCATGAGCTGGCCTTGGTGTTGCGCTCCGGTGCGCTCGCCGCACCGATTGAAATCATTGAGGAGCGCACCGTCGGACCGAGTCTCGGCAAGGACAACATCGAAAGAGGTTTCCAGTCGGTGGTGATCGGGTTTGTCGCAGTACTGATATTCATGGCATTTTATTACCGGGTGTTTGGCCTTGTTGCGGACCTGGCACTCGCGTTGAATCTGGTACTGATTGTGGCAATTCTGTCCATGCTGCAGGCAACGCTGACCATGCCGGGTATTGCCGGTATCGTACTCACCGTCGGTATGGCAGTAGATGCGAACGTGCTGATCTTTGAGCGTATCCGCGAGGAATTGCGCAATGGCAACAGCCCGCAAGCGAGTATTCATGCGGGCTACGAAAAGGCGTTTTCCACTATTGCAGATGCCAATATTACAACGCTGATTGCTGCCATTGTGCTGCTCGGATATGGCTCCGGACCAGTCAAGGGGTTCGCCGTCACGCTGGCAATCGGTATCCTGACTTCCATGTTTACGGCGATCATGGGTACCCGGGCGGTAATCAACCTGATCTATGGCAGTCGTCGCGTTGCGCGACTAATGATCTGATCTAGCCGGGCTAGCGGCGCAGCAAGGAGAGCTTCTGATCCGGGCAGCAAACTGCCTGATGATGGCTGTCAGGCAAGCTTCCGGAATCGTTCAAACGGGATAACATTGTTGCTGGACAACGGCTGCTTGTTGTCCGCCGCTTCGATTGACTGGATCTCCAGGTTCGCTGCACTGCTGCCGGCGCAGGACTGTTCCGTGAACTGCATCATGCCCTGCAACACGTCGCGCATGATCAGCTCCAGTGCGACACCATTAATTCTCTTGTCTTTCAGATTGTTATGCATACATTCGTTCCCCGATAAATGGTTCTGGCCGACACCTGACTGCGCCTAAGTGAGCGTGCCTAGAAACGGGATCGGCATGCGCCGGAGGTACTTGAATCCGGTTGTATCAACCGGGGCAGGGGCTGGAATGCCCTTGTTGCCGGGGAACGGAATCAGTTCGCGAGTTCCGGCGTGATGTGGGGGTGTATCGCCTTGAGGATTTCGGCAAATACCTTCGGGTTACCCGATACCAGGTTGCCGCTGGCAAGATAATTATGTCCGCCGCTGAAATCGCTGGAAACACCCCCGGCTTCCTGTATCAGCAGAACGCCTGCCGCCATGTCCCAGATGTTCAGGCCGATTTCCCAGAAACCGTCCAGTCGGCCTGCTGCCACATAGGCGAGATCCAGCGCTGCAGATCCGGGGCGTCGTATGCCGGCGGTTTGCGGAAACAGGGCGCGAAACATCTCCAGGTAGGCATCCAGGTGCTGTTGTGCCTTGAACGGAAATCCGGTGCCGAGCAGGGCACCATCCAGTCCCTTGCGATTGCTTACACGAATACGCCGCTCATTGAGGTATGCGCCACCACCACGGGATGCAGTGAATAATTCCTGACTGAGCGGATTATAGACTACCGCCTGTTCCAGTCTGCCCTTGTGGCGCAGCGCAATCGATACCGCGAATTGCGGGAAACCGTGGAGAAAATTGGTTGTGCCATCGAGTGGATCGATAATCCATTCATACTCATTGCCAATCTGTGCGCCGCTTTCCTCGGCCAGAAAGCCGTGGTCGGGATATGCCTTGTGCAGAATGCTGATAATCTCGCGTTCTGCCTGCTGGTCAACCTCGGTAACAAAGTCGTTCCGGTCCTTGGTCTGTACCGACAGGCTTTCGAGGCGATCAAGACTGCGGACGATAATGTTGCCCGCACGGCGTGCTGCGCGGACTGCGATGGTTAGCATGGGTTGCATGATGGCTTGCCTGACGATGAGCTGCGGGAAATGGCGGGCGCATCATAGCAGACTTGGGTGGCTGGAACATCCATGCACCCGCTGCCGGGCAGCGCCCGACTAGCGGTACTGCTGTTGTTGCCGGTACTTTTCCCGCAACCGTTTGCGTTCATCCGGTGACATCTGCTCGTATTGCTCGCGCTTTTGCTTGACAGCCTTGCGCTTGTCCTGCGGCAGCTCCAGGTAGTTTCTGGCCCCTTTTAACAACCGTGATTGTTCCTCTCCGGACAGGGATGGCCACTCGCGCTGGTGCTTGTGCAAGACCGCCTGTTCATCCTGGCTCAGGCTGTTCCACGGGATTCCACGCTCGGCAAAGGCCGGTGCTGCACAGGCTCCCAGCATGACCGCAATGACTGTCGCAAGTAGGTGTGATTTCTTGATCATGGTCAGGTGTTGTTCGGGTTGGCGCGATCCTTGTCCGAATGTCCCTCGTCCTGACTGGAGAGCCACAGGTAAAAATCCAGGTCCTCGTAGGTGTCCGGTATGGACTGGGCGGTCTGTGTTGTTATGGCTGGCGACGTTACCTGTCCGGTTGGCAGGGTAAGGATGCCAGTTGATACCGCGAGCAGCAACATGGCCGCCGCCGCGTACGGGATTGCCGACGACCAGCGCGGCAGGGCGGGTTTGGCCGCGAGAGCCGTTTGCCTTGCGCGTTGCAAGTCATCCCGCAATGTTTCTTCCTGGGGGGTGTTTTCCATGATGGCAGCGAGGCGTTGCCACTGCCCGGATTGCGCCTGGCATGCCGCGCACCCGGCAAGATGTTGCTCGATAATGGTCTTTTCATCCGGCGCGTCATCAAGCAGACCGGCGCGCAGCATATCCAGTTGTTCCAGGTCAGGATGTGGATGGTTGTGCATGATCCCATACCTCGGCAAGTTGTTTGCGCAGTTCGCGCAGTGCACGGAAGTGGTGCTGTTTGATGCTGTTTTCCGAACAGCCCAGAATTCCGGCGGTTTCGTTAATAGTCATACCACGCCATTCCCTGAGAATAAAGACCTGGCGCTGGCGCTCTGACAAGGTCAGCAAGGCTGTGTTAATAAGACCGCGCAGTTCATCGACCAGGTAGCCCGTTTCCGGCGCTGTCACGCCATCGCTGCGTTCGTCGGAGGGCAGTTCGTATTCTGTGTCTGCCCCGTCCTGTTCCTGGTGGTCGCGGAACAGTCCGGTCAGCGATACCAGCTTGTGTTTGCCCTGCTCGATCATGCGTTTCCTGCGAACATCATTGATTCGGCTGTTGAGTATAGTACGGAACAGCGCTGGCCATTCGGCCGCCGGTTTTGCGCGATAATACTCAACCAGCCTGAGCATGCTTTCCTGAACGACATCCAGCGCCGCCTCCCGGTCCCAGAGTGCCGCATGGGCAATATAGAACGCCTTTTTCTCCTGCCCGGCAAGAAAGGCATCCAGCGCCCTGTCGTTTCCTGTTGCTTTGTCCAAAGCGGATCCTGGTGACCGGTAAACCTGCGTTTGCGAGTGTCTGTTGACCATTCGCGAGACTATCCCGGTGCATGCGCCTTCACTGCCGGATTGCAGCAAGGAGCAGTTAGTGGCGCTGAGTATAGCGTATGCCCGTTTCATACGAAGTCTTGCCATACCTGTTGTGATCATCGCTGCCGAATTTGCCATGACGGGAGTCACGATCCTCACCCCGGTGACGTTCCTGGTGTCCGGAATATTCCTGGCGGTACTTGTTATGCCTCAGGAATTTTTTGTGATGCATATGTCGGTCACGACTCTGGTGCCGGGAATAGGAGTTATGGTGATAGACGCGGTGCGCCGGGCAATAGTCACTTTCGTAGACATAGAGTGTCAGGGAATCACCGTGCGCTTGCGCTGCCGATGTATAGCCCAGGCCGAGTGTAGTGGCCAGCAGGGTTGTGCTGATGAATGTGCGGATTTTCATGGTCGCAGCTCCTTGGTCAGTTATCTGTCTCAATGACAGCTAACGCAGGGCTGTGATGCAGGTTAACAGCGCGCTTGACTATTTTTCATGCGGGCATCCCCAGCAGTTGCCCCACCCTGACCGGCGTGCCCGCGCGCAGGGTGTCTGTCCAGCAGACCTGGCCGGGACCGAACAGCACGATCACGGTGGAACCCATATTGAAGCGGCCCATTTCTGCTCCCCTGGCAAGCTCGATCGGCTGACCGCTCGACTGGTCATGGCGCTGACTTTGGATCGATCGCCACATATGCGGGTTGGCGATGCCGCCCCACACGGTTTCCATGCAGGACACGAAAATCGCGCCAACCATGACCACGGCCATAGGTCCGGTGTTGGTATCGAACAGGCAGACCAGGCGCTCATTGCGTGCAAACAGGCCGGGGATGGTGCGGGTGGTGTGTGGTGCAACGCTGTACAGTCTGCCCGGAACGTACACCGTCTCGACGAGGCGGCCGCTGGCCGGCATGTGGATACGGTGATAATCGCTGGGTGACAGGTAGAGTGTGGCGAACCCGCCACCGAGAAATGGTGCGGCACGCCCCGCATCCCCGCCGAGCAGGCGCCTCAGTGAATACTCCTGGCCCTTGGCCTGCAGAATACTGTCATGGTTGATCTGGCCGGCCTGGCTGACATACCCGTCGACCGGACAGGCTATCGCGCCGGGCTCGTCCGGCAGCGGCCGGATGCCAGGTTTCAGGGCGCGGGTGAAGAAACTGTTGAAATCGGGAAATTCAACGGCCCTGGTAACAACTGCCTCCCCGAGGTCAATTGCAAATTTCCACATGAATGCCCGGATCAGCAGGTCCTTTAGCGGGCGAGTCCGGCAACGGCTGATGCTTCTTACCAGGCGTGAGAGCAGCTGGTGCGGCAGCAGGGCAAGCGGCCAGGATTTCAGATAATCCAGCAAGCTGGCTTTGCCGTCAGACATGATATTGGTGCTGCTTCAGGGCCGTTGATCGGTATCGTTGTTGCGCAGTACCGGGGCATTGACCAGCAGGCATGCGCCGTCTGCGCGATACAGGTGCAGGGTTACCGTATCGCCAGCGTGCAGTTCGCGTACCGGCCGGAACAGCATCAGGTGATAACCGCCAGGCTGCAGCATTACGCTACTGCCGGCCGGAATTTCCAGGTTACCAACGGCGATCATTTTTGCCACGCCGTTTTCAACACGGCTGAGATGGATTTCAGCTGCACCGAATTCCGGGCTGGATATTTCGCTTATCGTGACGGGGGTCGCGCCGCGGTTGACCAGGGTCAGGTAACCGGCCAGCGTGGCACTGCCCGGGGGTGCCTCGCGAATCCAGGCGTTCTCCACCTGTAGCGGGCCATCGGTTTCTGCCACGGCAGGTAGCGCGGCTGTCAGCAACAGGCAACTGAGGATGATGTGCATGCCAACACGCATTAGCGGTATTCCTGTACGATTTTGTGAAAGTCGCTGGCAATGGCGTCTGCCGACAGGGGCGGGGTGAATATGGCATGGTAGTTTCCAGCAGGATCCACCAGGAATATGGCTGCCGTGTGATCGATCAGGTAGTTTTCCGGATCGGAGTCGTTGGCGACTGGCATATGCACGATGCCGAGTTGCCTGGTCAGGTTGTCGATATGTTCACTGCTGCCGGTAACGCCGATGAACTGCCGGTTGAAATAGGTTACGAAACTGGCCAGCTTTTCCGGCGTATCGCGCTGCGGATCGACGCTGATGAAGGCGAACCGTGTCGGCTCGGTGATGTCGCCGGTTTTCTGTGCCACGCTGTTTAATACCGACAGGGTGGTCGGACAGACATCCGGGCATTGGGTGTAGCCGAAAAACAGGAAAGACCAGTAGCCCTGCAGGGATTTATTGTCAAATGGATTGCCCTGGTGATCAACGAGCAGAAATGGCTGCAGCGGGCGGGCAACCGGGAAACGTGTCATTGCCAGCTCATCCACGCTGGTGGTGGACTGCAATAGCGCTCTGGCCGCCCAAATACCTGCGCTGATGGCCAGTGCAGCTATAATGAGCGTCGGCAGGATGCGGACTGGCCGCCTGGATGATTGTTTTATGTTCATGGTCGTGGATTATTTCACATAGCTGGATGCGATTCATCAAGGATCAGCAAACAATGCAAAACGACGAGTATGCCATACTGGCAGATGCCGGCACTGCCCGGGAACTCATCACCGGAGGGGCAAATTTATTCGAATCGGCCGGCCTGGCCTATGCGCATGGCACAGATAATCCGCTGGACGAGGCGGCAGTACTGGTGCTGCATGCGCTGGGCATGGACTACAGCATCCCTGACGCGGCCCTGGATGAGAAACTTGCCGCCGAACAGGTCAGCCAGGTAAAGGAATTGCTGGTTCAACGCTTGCTGACACGCAAACCGGCAGCCTACCTGACCCGGCAAGCCTGGTTTGCGGGCTTGCCATTTTATGTCGACGAGCGCGTGCTCGTGCCACGCTCGCCGCTCGCCGAGCTGATAGAAAGCCGCTTTGAACCCTGGGTTGATCCGCTCAGGATCGGGAGTGTGCTGGACCTGTGTACCGGGAGTGGTTGTATCGGTATCGCATGTGCGCACTTTTTCCCGGACGCGAAAGTGACCGTGACGGACATCTCGGCCGAGGCGCTGCAGGTCGCCGCCATCAATATTGACCGTCATGGACTGGCGCGACAGGTAACGCCGGTACTGTCCGATGTCTATTCGGCCCTTGAAGGGCAGTGCTTTGACATCATAGTATCCAATCCACCTTATGTGCCGCAGGCAGACATGACGGACCTCGCAGAGGAATTTCGCCATGAACCGGAGCTTGGCCTGGTTGCCGGCGGGGACGGACTGGATGTGGTGGTGCGTATCCTGCGGGATGCTGCACAGCACATGGAGGAACGGGGTATCCTGGTAGTCGAGGTGGGCCATACACAGGAACTGCTGGTCGAGTGCTTTCCCGATGTGCCGTTCCTGTGGCTGGATTTCGAATTCGGCGGAGAGGGCGTGTTTTTGCTCGAGCGCCAACAGCTGCTGGCGCACCGGGAGCTGTTTGAGGCTGCGCTTGACAGGCGCCTCGTCCCGGGCAGTCAAGCATGGAGTGGAATCTTATGAGTAACCGGCCTGCAACCGCAGAGCAGTATGTCAACCTGGTAAAACAGGTGATTTTCGAACTGGAGGATATCATCGAGGCGCTCGGATTTGATATCGATGAAATCGATGGTATTCCGGATTACCTTGTCGTACTGCTGAAAGAGTTGCGTGCCGTGCGTGCCGCGATGGCTGACGGCAGTTACCAGTTCGGCAGGCATGACCTGCCGATGATGCGGATCGTCAAGCAATATTCTGAAAAAGAGCTGCCCTGCATCCGGCTGTTGTACCAGATCAACGAGACCCATAAACTGGGCCTCGACGTTGCGCAGGACTGAACGGGGTTTATCTGGCAGGTCGGTAGATCAGGCCGGGGCGAATCAATACTTCTTCCTTGCCCAGCTGGTCGAGCGGGAACTCGCCATCGATATACCTGGCAATCCGATCGAATACATAGGTCATGTTGCGTGCAGTGATGGTTTCATGAATCGGTCGCCCGAGAAAGCTGCCGACCAGCGATCCTTTCGGTGAGTTAGGTTGCGCCACTGTATACTCCTGACAGTAACAAAATGACATTTGCACCGATCCTATCGGTAATTTATCAGGCAGCTTTAATCAACCAGGGGGCGACGCTTACGGCAAGAGTCGTTACAATATCGTCATGTCAGGAAACAGCTTCGGAAAACTGTTCACGGTTACCAGCTTTGGCGAAAGTCACGGTGCTGCGCTGGGCTGTATTGTGGATGGATGCCCGCCGGGCCTGGAATTGACCGAGGCCGATCTGCAGGAGGACCTGGACCGCCGCAAACCCGGCAAGTCACGCCACACCACGCAGCGACGCGAGGACGATGCCGTGCTTATCCTGTCAGGTACTTTTGAAGGACGTACCACCGGATCACCGATCGGGCTGCTGATCCATAATACAGACCAGAAATCCAAGGATTACTCGAAAATCCGTGACCGCTTCCGCCCGGGCCATGCGGATTATACCTATCAGCAAAAGTACGGTTTCAGGGATTACCGTGGCGGTGGACGTTCATCGGCACGCGAAACCGCCATGCGGGTCGCGGCAGGTGCAATCGCCAAGAAATATCTGAAACTACGCTACGGAATCGAAATCCGTGGTTACCTGGCACAGCTCGGACCGATTCGGCTGGAGCTGAGGGACTGGGTGGCGGTGAATGAAAATCCGTTTTTCTCGCCGGATCCGGACCGCGTCCCGGAACTGGAAGCCTACATGGATGCCCTGCGCAAGGAAGGCAATTCCATCGGAGCGCGCATCAATGTTATCGCGACAGGCGTACCGCCGGGACTGGGTGAGCCAATCTTTGACCGCCTGGACGCTGACATTGCCCATGCACTGATGAGTATCAATGCGGTCAAGGGTGTGGAGATAGGCGCAGGTTTCGCCTGTGTCGAACAGAAAGGTACCGAACACCGCGACGAGATTACCCCTGGCGGATTTATTGGCAACCAGGCCGGCGGGGTGCTGGGGGGTATTTCCAGCGGCCAGGAGATTGTGGCCAGCATCGCCCTCAAGCCGACCTCCAGTATCCGCATACCCGGGCAAACTATCGACATCACAGGCAACCCGGTAGAGGTAGTCACCACCGGGCGGCATGATCCCTGCGTCGGCATTCGTGCCACGCCGATTGCCGAGGCCATGCTGGCGATTGTATTAATGGATCATGTGCTGCGGCATCGCGCCCAGAATATGGACGTCACATCGACCACACCGGTGGTGCCAGCCACCGCTGCAGACTAGTTACCATCGGCAATCGCCTGATGGATGCACGCATGCCATGATCTACTGGCGGCTGTCGGGCTTTTATCTCTGCTACTTCATCTCACTCGGCGCGCTGGTGCCGTACTGGAGTCTGTACCTGAAATCGATCGGCCTCAGTGTGGCCGACATCGGTGAGCTGTTCGCGATTCTCATGGCCAGCAAGGTGGTTGCGCCGAATGTGTGGGGCTGGATCGCTGATCACACCGGCCACCGTATGAATATCGTCCGCATCGCCTCGCTGCTGGCGGCTCTGGCGTTCAGCGGGGTGTTCTTCGGCAGCAGCTTCTGGTGGCTGGCACTGGTCATGAGCGGATTCGGTTTTTTCTGGAATGCCGCCTTACCCCAGTTCGAAGCAACCACCATGAACCACCTGGGCGAAGAACCCCATCGCTACAGCGGAATACGCCTCTGGGGTTCGATTGGATTTATCATTGCAGTCGCCACGCTGGGACCGGTGCTGGATCATTACGGCGCCAGCAGCCTGCCGGCGATCCTGCTGGTGGTGTTCGTGCTGATCTGGCTGAGCAGCCTCGCCGTGCCGGAGTCGGCGGCCGGCCACCTGGCACTGGACCAGCAATCGCTGCTCAGTGTGCTGAAACGGCCGGAGGTATTTTCCCTGTTGCTGGTGTGTTTCCTGGTGCAGGCCAGCCACGGGCCGTACTACACCTTTTATACGCTGTACCTGGAAGAATTCGGTTATTCAACTGCCCAGGTTGGCCAGCTTTGGGCGCTGGGTGTGGTTGCGGAAATCGTGATCTTTCTGTTCATGCCACGCCTGCTGTCACGTTACAGCTCCCGGCATCTGCTGCTGGTCACGGTGACACTGACCACGTTGCGGTGGGTGTTGATTGCGTGGCTGGTGCATCACCCGGTCGTGGTAATTCTTGCCCAGGTCCTGCATGCCGCCAGTTTTGGCCTCTACCACGCGGTTGCCATTCACATGATTCACCGGTTATTTACCGGTACCCACCAGGGTCGCGGGCAGGCGTTATACAGCAGTCTCAGTTTCGGTGCGGGCGGCGCACTCGGCAGTATCGCCAGCGGCTATCTCTGGACCGGTCTCGGGCCGCAGTCCATGTTTGCGCTGGCCGCTGCAACTGGACTGGCAGCGATGGCGGTGGTTTATGCCGGGATCCGCTTCGAGCCCGCCAAATGAGCAGAATGGATGGCTTACGCCGGCGCAGCCCCCTATAATTACCGGCTTCATTGCCCGACCGGGCGGTAACATGCGGACTGGTGTGATGTCAGGCAGGACCCTCTATGACAAACTCTGGGAATCCCATTGCATACGACGGGATGATGGCGGTACGTCGCTGATCTATATCGACCGCCACCTGGTACACGAAGTGACTTCGCCACAGGCCTTTGAAGGGCTGCGCCTGGCCGGTCGGCGTCCTTGGCGCACAAACTCGATACTGGCGGTACCGGATCACAATGTGCCGACCACCGACCGTGCGGCCGGTATTGCCGATCCGGTCTCGCGTATCCAGGTGGAAACCCTGGACCGCAATTGTCAGGAACTCGGCATTACCGAATTCGGTATGAATGATCCGCGCCAGGGCATTGTGCATGTAATCGGGCCGGAGCAGGGTGCAACACTGCCCGGGATGACAGTTGTCTGCGGGGACTCGCATACCTCCACACACGGGGCGTTTGGTGCACTGGCATTCGGCATCGGGACTTCGGACGTGGAACACGTACTTGCCACGCAATGCCTGATCATGCGCAAGACCAGGGCCATGCAGGTGCGTGTGGAAGGTATGCTGGCGCCGGGCGTATCGGCCAAGGACGTGGTGCTGGCCATCATCGGGCGGATCGGTACCGCGGGTGGTACCGGCTATTCGATTGAATTTGCCGGGTCGACGCTACGCAGCTTGTCGATCGAAGGCCGCATGACCATCTGCAATATGGCGATCGAGGCGGGGGCGCGTGCCGGTATGGTGGCAGTGGATGACACCACCATTGCCTATCTCGAGGGCAGGCCCTACGCGCCGCAGGGCGCATGCTGGGATCGCGCTGTGGCGACCTGGCTGGATCTGCATAGTGACACCGATGCCGGGTTCGACGAGACGGTGACCCTGGATGCGGCACAACTTGGCCCACTGGTCACCTGGGGCACTTCACCGGAAATGGTGGCGCCGATTGACGGGGTGGTACCGGATCCGGATCAGGAACCCGACGGCGTGCGCCGCGAGGGTATGCGCAAGGCCTTGCACTACATGGGCCTTTCGCCCGGTATGGCGATCACCGATATCCGTCCCGATCATGTATTTATCGGTTCCTGCACCAACGCGCGCATCGAGGACCTGCGCGCCGCGGCCGCGGTCATCCGTGGCCGCAGGGTGGCTGCCGGCATCAAGCAGGCGCTGGTCGTACCGGGCTCCGGTTTGGTCAAGCGCCAGGCCGAGGCGGAGGGACTGGACAGGATCTTTCTGGCAGCAGGATTTGAATGGCGCGAGCCCGGTTGCTCCATGTGTCTGGCCATGAACGCGGACCGTTTGCAACCCGGGGAACGCTGCGCCTCGACCTCGAACCGCAATTTCGAGGGCCGCCAGGGGCAGGGCGGTCGCACCCATCTGGTGAGCCCGGCAATGGCGGCCGAGGCAGCAGTGCAAGGCCATTTCGCCGATGTTCGGCAATCGGTCGGGAAGGGCTGACGAGAATGGAAAAGTTCACTGTCGTCGAGGGCATTGCCGTACCGCTGGATCGGCCGAATGTCGATACCGATGCGATCATCCCCAAACAGTTCCTGAAATCCATCCAGCGCAGCGGCTTCGGCCCCAACCTGTTTGACGAATGGCGCTACCTGGATCAGGGTGAACCCGGCCGCGATAACAGCTCACGTCCGTTGAACCCGGATTTTGTGCTGAATGACCCACGCTACCGGGGGGCAAAAATTCTGCTCGCGCGGGAAAACTTCGGCTGCGGATCTTCCCGCGAACATGCCGTATGGGCCCTGCTGGATTACGGTATCCGTGTGGTGATTGCCCCGAGCTTCGCCGACATCTTCTTCAATAACTGCTTCAAGAATGGTGTGCTGCCGATCGTGTTGCCGCCCGAACAGGTGCAGCAACTGTTCCAGTCAACCGCGGCCACGCCGGGTTATGTATTATATGTGGATCTGCCGATGCAGCAGATTCACACCCCGGATCACGGCGCGCTGAATTTCGTGGTGGACGCCTTCCGCAAGGATTGTCTGATCCGCGGACTGGACGATATCGGGCTTACACTGCAGCATGCCGATGCAATCCGTGCCTTTGAGCAAAAGCGTCGCGCCGATGCGCCCTGGTTGTTTGATAAACAAAATTCAAAGTAGATTATAAGTAACTGATATTATGAATAAATTAATCATATTGCCGGGTGACGGCATAGGCCCTGAAATCGTCGCCGAGGCCGAGAAGGTGCTGGAAGAATTGCGCACCGGCTTCGGTCTTGCCGTGGAAATTGAGCATGCGCCGGTGGGTGGTGCCGGTTATGAAGCACATGGCCATCCCTTGCCACAGTCAACCCTGGCGCTGGCGCGTGCTGCAGATGCCATGCTGCTTGGTGCGGTCGGTGGCCCGAAGTGGGACCGACTGGAGCGGTCACTGCGCCCGGAGCAGGGGCTGCTGGGGTTGCGCGCCGAGCTGCAACTGTTTTCCAACTTGCGCCCGGCCATCCTCTATCCGCAACTGGCCGGTGCATCGACGCTCAAGCCGGAGGTAGTCAGCGGCCTGGATATCATGATCGTGCGGGAACTTACCGGGGGCATATATTTCGGCAAGCCGCGCGGGATTCGCCAGCGCGAAGACGGTCAGCTGGAAGGCTATAACACGCTGGTTTACTGCGAATCGGAAATTGAACGCATTGGCCGCTTTGCCTTCGAAATCGCGCGCAAACGCTCCGGCCGGTTGTGCTCGGTCGACAAGGCCAATGTGCTCGAGGTCAGTGAATTGTGGCGCACGGTAATGACCCGGATCGCGAACGAATTCACAGACGTCGAGTTGTCGCACATGTACGTTGATAATGCGGCCATGCAACTGGTACGTGCGCCGAAACAGTTCGACGTCATGGTGACCGGCAACATGTTTGGCGATATCCTGTCGGACGCCGCAGCCATGCTGACCGGTTCGATCGGCATGTTGCCGTCAGCCTCGCTGGACAGCCAGTCGCGTGGCATGTATGAACCGATTCATGGGTCCGCGCCGGATATTGCCGGCAAGGGAATAGCCAATCCACTCGCTACCATACTGTCTGTGGCCATGATGCTGCGATACAGTCTCGACCGGGTTGATCTCGCCGAGCGTGTCGAGCAGGCCGTGGGGCAGGTGCTGGATGACGGGCTGCGTACCCCGGATATTGCATCGGCAGGAATGCGTACCGTGGGCACGCGCGAGATGGGCGCTGCCGTAGTCGCTGCGCTGCGCAGCTGAACAGGATTTCTATCGAACAGGTGAACAGGACTTATGTCAGCAAAATATGATGTAGCCATTGTCGGAGCGACCGGTGCCGTTGGGGAAGCCATGCTGGAGATCCTCGAGCAGCGGGATTTTCCGGTCAACAATGTCTATCCATTGGCGAGTGAACGCTCGGCCGGCAAGAAGATTCAATTCCGGGGCAAGTACCTCACCGTCCAGGATCTGGCCAGCTTCGACTTTTCCAAAACGCAGATCGGGCTGTTTTCCGCCGGTGCCTCGATCTCGGAGAAATTTGCGCCGCTTGCCGCCAGTGCCGGGTGTGTAGTGATCGACAACACCTCGCAGTTTCGTTACCACGACGAAATCCCGCTGGTGGTGCCGGAAGTGAATCCGCAGGCAATCGCCGATTACACGCGGCATGGCATTATCGCCAACCCGAACTGCTCCACCATTCAAATGCTGGTGGCATTGAAGCCGCTTTATGACGAGGCTGGCATCGAGCGCATCAATGTATGTACTTACCAGGCAGTGTCCGGCACCGGCAAGGAGGCAATCGAGGAACTGGCCAGCCAGACCGCCGCGTTACTCAACGGTCAGGACATCAAGGTCAGTGTGTACCCGCGCCAGATCGCCTTCAATGTGCTGCCACAAATTGATGTGTTCCAGCCCAACGGCTACACCAAGGAAGAGATGAAAATGGTCTGGGAGACCCAGAAGATCATGGGCGACAGTTCGATTCGGGTGAACCCGACTACCGTGCGGGTACCGGTATTCTACGGGCATTCGGAGGCGGTCCATATTGAAACCCGGGACAAGCTCAGCGTGGAGCGTGCACGCGAATTGCTGCAGGCGGCCCCCGGCGTGGTGTTGCTGGATGAGCGCCGGGATGGCGGCTATCCCACCGCGGTAACGGAAGGCGCCGGTCACGATCCGGTGTATGTCGGACGGGTTCGCGAAGATATATCGCATCCGCGGGGTTTGGATCTGTGGGTTGTTGCCGACAATGTACGCAAGGGTGCGGCACTGAACAGCGTACAGATCGCTGAAATATTGGTCAAAGAGTATTTCTAGGCTATAGTCTGCGACCATGCCAACTGTCTGTTGATGTGCTGCTGTAATCTCGGGAACAGCCAACCTAGAGGGGATTCAGGTATGTTCAGGAAATTGGCTATTACTGCGGTTTTCCTCGTATTCACATCGCCACGCCTGTTTGCACTCGGGTTGGGTGAAATCGATATGCAGTCGGTTCTCAACCAGCCGATGCGGGCCGTCAGAGAACTGACGTCTGCGGCGGGCGCGGATCTCTCGGACATCAAGGTGTCCGTTGCCTCACTGGAGGCGCATCAGCGTGCCGGTTTAACCAAGGCCCCGCTGCTTGCCGGCTTCCGCTTCAGTGTCGAGAAAGGCAAAACCGGCAATGCGGTAATACGCGTCAGCAGCACTGATCCGGTTCGTGAACCTTATGTTGAATTTCTGCTAGAGCTGCAGTGGCCGAAAGGACGCCTGTTACGTCAGTACACGGTACTGGTAGACCCACCGGTTACCATGCCGGCTGTGGCACCCGTGCCGACTCCGGCACAAAGCCGCTCGGCAACGACGGCCCCGGCCAGGATCCAGGCCATCACGCCCCCGGCCGCCAGGACGGTACCGGCAACAGCCCCGGCAACGACGAACAGTGCCAGCCAGTTCGGGCCGGTTCGGCGTGCAGATACGCTGTGGAGCATCGCTGAACGGGTGCGGACGGATAACAGCGTTTCCATATACCAGGTAATGCAGGCACTGTTGCGGGCCAACCCGGATGCATTCATCGATAACAATATCAACCGCATGAAGGCAGGAGTCACGCTGGAAGTACCTGCGCTTGACGAGATGCGGTCCATGAGTGCCCGGGAAGCGATCGCCGAGTCAAGTCGTCAGTACAAAGAGTGGCAGGCGGCAAGTTCCCCGGAGAACAAGGCCACCGTGCTGCCGGAGCAGGCCGGCGCTGAGCAGCAAAACAGCGCAACGACAGAAACCGCACAGGAGGAAGCTCCTGCGGCCAGCGAAACTCCGGCAGAAACTCCGGCTGAAGCGCACCTGACGCTGGTCGCTCCCGAGAGTGATAGTGTTGACGGGGCCGCTGTGCCGGGCGATGAGACACAAGCCGGGACGGAAACGACGGACAGCGACAGCCTTGGGCAGCAGCTTGCGCTGGCTACCGAAGAGGCCGAGGCAAGTCGTGCACAATCGGTGGAATTGCAGTCACGCGTGAATGAACTCGAACAGCAGATCGACACCATGCGGCGGCTGCTCGAATTGAAGAATCACGCACTTGCCCAGTTGCAGGACAATTCAACACAGCAAGACAGGGAAGCAGCAGAGCTGCAGGCACAACAGCAATCCGGCGAGCCGCAAGTTACACCTGCACCGCTCAGCAAGGAAGGTTTCCAGGGAAGTATCGTTGACAGAGTCATGGAGAACCCGTTGCTTGCGGGTGGTTTCGTTCTGGCAGTAATGTTGATAGGTGGGTTTCTTTGGGCTGCGAACCGGAAAATGAGCCATGCAGACCTGTTCGATGAGGACATAACTCTGGAAAGACATATGGCCCAGCACGGCGACAGCTCTCGCAAGCAGACCCCGACGATCAATGTCCGTGAATCAAATCAACAAAATGACCAGCTGCAAACTACCACCCATGATGGCGATCCGTTAACCGAGGCAGATGTTTACGTGGCCTATGGCCGCGTGCAACAGGCAGAGGATCTGTTGCGTGCTGCCCTCCAGGATGATCCGGAAAACGATGCACTGCAGATGAAATTACTGGAGGTATACCAGGCAGCGGGCAATGTGACCGCGTTCGAAGCGGCGGCCAGCGATTATCGTAATCGTGTGAAAGAGGATGATGAGCGTTGGCTCAAGGTTGCCTCGATGGGCCTGTCGCTTTCACCACACAACGACCTGTTCCGCGCCGCCAGGACTGGTACGGATGTCGGCGCAAGTCAGGACAAGCACGCTGCTGATTTGCCTGATAGCATAGATTTCAGTCTGGATGACTTCGCTGATGGTACTGACATCGATCAGAATGGCGTACTTGCAGCGGATGACGAGGTGACGACCAAGCTGGATCTTGCGCTTGCCTACATTGATATGGATGACAGGGAAAGTGCGCGCAATATCCTGGACGAGGTTATAGAAGAAGGAAACAGTGACCAGAAGCAGGAAGCAGAGCGCATCATTGCAAGGCTGGCCTGATATCCAGCGTCCCCACCAGGCTGTCAGCGCTTCATCGACACCGATTGATGAAGTAACACTGCTGTGGGAGGATGCCTGATTGCCCGGCTGATTGACTGCGGTAATTATGCGCTTGCAGACCTGTGCCAGCTATTCTCATTATTCACTGTGTTCGTCCAGCCGATGCTGATGGGGAATGATGCGCATCGCCCTGGGTGTTGAATATGACGGATCGGGTTTCTCCGGCTGGCAAAGACAGAGATCAGGCCGGACAGTACAAGCCTGCGTAGAGTCAGCACTGAGCCGGGTAGCCGATGTCCCGGTGCAAGTGATCTGCGCTGGCCGGACAGACACCGGCGTGCACGCTACGGCGCAAGTGGTTCACTTTAATTCCGACGCATTGCGAACCACAGGGAACTGGGTGCGCGGCGGCAATAGCCATTTGCCTGATGATGTATGCATACACTGGGCAAAACCTGTTCCGGAAGATTTTCATGCGCGCTTTTCTGCCCGGCGCAGACATTATCGCTATGTGATCTCCAATGAGCCCTCGGCAGTGGCGCTGCTGCGCCAGCGTGTCTGTTGTGAATGCGTGCCACTGGATCTTGAATCGATGCAGCAGGCGGCTGTGGTACTGCTCGGTGAGCATGATTTCAGCTCGTTTCGGGCCGCCGCCTGCCAGGCAAAAAGCCCGGTGCGGACCATCTACCGGCTGGATGTTTCCCGCTCCGGAAAATGGCTGTACCTCGATATCGAGGCAAACGCATTCCTGCATCACATGGTGCGATGCATTGCCGGTATGCTGATCAGTATCGGTCGGGGCGAGCAAGCGCCGGGCTGGATGAATGAGGTGCTTGCGGCACGTGACCGCACCCTCGCGGGGGTAAATGCCCCGGCTGCCGGCCTGTACCTGGTAGCGGTGGCATATGCGCCGGCGTATCAAATACCGGCTGCGGGCTGGCTGCCGAGTTACGGTTAGCGGCAGCCCGGCCCGGGCAATGGATGCTCTGCATGATTGAGATTCCACCGATATTGTGGCCTCATAGTCAGGGTGCGTACCCGAGTTAAAATCTGTGGCATTACCCGTCCGGAGGATGCGGCAGCAGCCATCGCTGCTGGAGCGGATGCGGTCGGCCTGGTGTTTCATCCAGACAGCCCGCGCCTTGTGGGCATCAGTCAGGCAGCCGGAATTGCCTCCGGACTGGCACCTTTTGTTACAGTAACCGGCCTGTTCGTGAACGCCGCCGAGGCGGTAATACGCAATGTACTGTCACAGGTTGCGCTGAACCTGCTGCAGTTCCATGGCGAAGAATCGAATGATGACTGCAAGCGTTATGGCGTGCCCTTTATCAAATCGATAGCGATGCGCCCCGGCGTGGACTGCGCGCGTATCATGGAAAGCTATCCCGATGCCTGTGGATTTCTGCTCGAC
>CAJQOV010000198.1 GCA_905480065.1 uncultured Gammaproteobacteria bacterium
TGAGGTCCAGTCCGTAGGGCAAGGACATTTCGTACAGCAGCAGGTATTGTGCCGAAAGTTCCCGTTCATCCGGCAGCTTGTACATGGACGGATCATCCCCGTGCATGTTCATGTTCAGCCGGCGCATGATATCGGTGATGCTGTTGACGTGCAGTACGTGCGGCTGGGCACGGTACCACTCGGCAAAGCGCTCGACGTCATGCAGAAATGCCGGCTCGTTGATGGCGCCACTCTCGCCGGTACCCAGTGAATACTCGATGGTGTAAATGCCGGTCAGGCGGGTGGTGGCAAACTCGGTATCGGCACGGAACGGGATACTCAGGTCGAAATACTTGATGAACTCGTCATTCAGTTCGTTGCGCGGGATGAAGGCGACCAGTGCGATCACGATGAAGGCCATGCCCCAGAGCAGAAAGTTACGGTGTTCCACCACGGTGTCTGCGAAGCGGTCCATGTACAGGGTTTTGCGGACCGCTTCCTTGCGCGCCCGGACCGGCAGTACGTCGGTCAGCGCCGGCAGCAGCGTGACCGACAGCACGTAGGCGATGGCGACACCGATGGCCACGATATTGCCGAGATCGCGGAATGGCGGTGCATCGCTGAAATTCATGCTCATGAAGCCGATCACCGTGGTCAGCGAGGTGAGAAAGACCGGCTGCATGTTGATGCGCAGGCTTTCCAGGATGGCCGCGCGCTTTGCGGCACCCTTGCCCATGGCATGCAGCATGGTGGCGAAGATATGGACACAGTCCGCCACGGCCAGGGTCAGGATGATCGGCGGCGAAGACGCCGAGGGCGGCGTCAGTGCGATACCGAGCCAGCCGGCAATACCCACGGCGGAAATAATGCTCATGACAATGACCAGGAAGGTCACCAGCATGGTGGTGAAGGAGCGCAGCAGCAATACCAGCGTCAGCAGCACGATCGCGAACATGGCAGGCACCAGGGTTTTCTGGTCGCCGATACTGACTTCCTGGAAGGTGTTGTTCATGGCCACCATGCCGGTCAGGTGCACATCCAGGTTCGGATTGCGCTGCTCCAACAGCTTGACCAGCTGGCGGGCAAACACGGTGATTTCTTCTACTTCCTTGCCGCTGCCGTGGTCCGGCAGCTGGATGGTGACGTTGATGCCGGTTACGTCGCCGGTCGGTGAGATCAGGCGATGCACCAGCAGCGGTTCGTTGATTGCGATCGTACGGATGGCCTGCAACTGGTGCTGGTCCAGTGCGCCGGGATCCGGCACCAGGTCCTGCACAATCAGGTCGTCGCCTTCGCCGCGCGTGTGCTGGTAGTTGGTGATGGAATCCACGCGCAGCGAATACGGCATCTGCCAGGATTCATGGGTCAGCCAGGCAATGCTGGCAAGCGTATCGGCCGTGAACACGTTGCCATCTTTCGGTGCGACCGCAAACAGGATGTTGTCGGTCTTGCTGTAGGTGTTTTGCAGCTGTTCGAAGGCCTGCAGCTGTGGATTGTCTGCGCTGAAGAACACCCGGTAGTCGGTCTTGAAGTTGATGAAACGGGCGCCGCTCGCAGCCAGTACGACCAGCGCCACGCACAGCAAAATGACCAGATAACGCCAGCGGAGTATCCATTCACCGTATGACTTGACCATGTTTGGTCCCTTGCTGTTTTCCTTTGTATGCGGGGCAGCCGTGACTGATAATCGTACTGTCGTGAACGGGGGCTTGTTGCGCGATTTATCGCCGGCACAAAATGAGTACGGATAATACAGGAGTATGCCCCTGTGGGCGCAATCGGGATGGCGTTTATTTTCAGATCCGTATGCAGCAGCGCGGGCATCCGGCCGAGCGGTTCCGACACCGGTCACAGGCAGCTGGCGCGCCCCTCCATGGTTGTCTTCCATTCCACGTACTCCAGCTGACTGTGTGATAATGCCCGCACTGACACACAGGACGCACCTGCAGGACCCGGCATGACCCCCGTTGCAAGCCCGCCACAATCCGACTCGCCGTCAATGCGCACACTGACACCGCCAATCCCTGCCGGTACCGGCGTACTGGCATGGGAAGGCCTGCGTGGCGACAGCCTGGCGCTCGCCATTGCCGATGCCTTGCGCAGCGAGTTGCCAGGGCCGCTGGTGGTGATTGCCCCGGACATGCAAACCGCCGAGCAACTGCAGGAACAGGCCGATTTCTTTGCCGGATCCGCGGGCCTGGCAACCATCACCTTTCCCGACTGGGAATCACTGCCCTACGACGCGTTCTCGCCGCACCAGGACATTGTGTCGGAACGTCTGGCGACGCTGTATCGCCTGCCCGAGCTGACGCGCGGCTTGCTGATTGTCGCGGCGCCGACCCTGCTGCAACGCCTGCCCCCGCGCGAGTACATCGATCGCAACAGCCTGCTGTTGCGGCGCGGTGAACGGCTTGACCTGGAACAAATGCGCAAGCGGCTTGACGGTGCCGGCTATCACTGCGTGTCGCAGGTCATGGAACATGGCGAGTTTGCCGTGCGCGGCGCACTGCTGGACCTGTATCCGATGGGCAGCCGGATGCCGTTTCGTATTGACCTGCTGGATGATGAAATCGAGACGATCCGGACCTTCGACCCGGAAACCCAGCGCTCTCTGGATGCGCAGGACGTGGTCCGGCTGTTGCCGGCACGGGAATTCCCGCTCGATGAAAACGCCATCCGGCTGTTCCGTCAGCGGTTCCGGGCCAGCTTCGAGGGCGACCCGCAGGGCTGCCCGGTGTACCGGGATGTCAGCCAGGGCATGGCGCCGGCCGGTATCGAGTACTACCTGCCGCTGTTTCTCGAACAGACCGCGACCCTGTTTGACTATTTGCCGGCCGGCAGCACCATGCTGCAACTGGATGGAACCCGCACCGCCTGCGGCACCTTCGAGGAGCAGTTGCTGGAACGCTACGAGGCGCGCCGCCATGACCGCGAGCGGCCCATCCTGGCGCCCGCGCAACTCTACATTTCCTCCGCCGAACTCGAACAACGGCTCACGGCCTGTCCGCGCATCGAGGTGGGCCTGTTCCGGCCGGTACACGAACAGCAGGCGCAAACGGATTTCGGCACTCGCCTGCCGACGGATGTGCGCATCCACCCGCGCGCCGAGCAGCCGGCACGTGCGCTGCAAGACTTCCTCGACGGATTTGCCGGCCGGACACTGATTACCGCCGACTCCACCGGTCGCCGCGAGACGTTGCGCGACCAGCTGGGTGGGCTTGGCGTTCACCCGGTCACGGTGGCGGACTGGCATGGCTTCCTGGCCTCCGAGGCGACACTGGCGATCACCGTGGCGCCGCTGGAACGCGGTTTCGTGCTGGATCACCCTGCCCTTGCCGTCATTCCCGAAACGCTGCTGTTCGGGGAGCGGGCGCGCCAGACGCGGCGCCGCAAGCCGGCGCGCGATCCGGCCAGCATCGTGCGCAACCTGGACGATCTGGAAATCAATGCGCCGGTGGTGCACGAGGAGCACGGCGTCGGACGCTACCTGGGACTGGAAACCATCCGCGTCGGCGACATCCGGAATGAATACCTGGCGCTGGCCTATGCCGGCGGGGACAAACTGTACGTGCCGGTTGGCTCGCTGGCGCTGATCAGCCGCTATACCGGGGCTGCCCCGGAGAATGCGCCGCTGCACAAACTCGGCAGCGACCAGTGGGAACGGGCCAGGCGCAAGGCCGCCCAGCGTATTCGCGATGTAGCAGCGGAACTGCTCGATATCTATGCGCGCCGCGCAGCCCGCAGCGGACATGCCTGCCACGCACCGCAAGATGATTATGCCGGCTTTGCTGCCACCTTCCCGTTCGAGGAAACACCCGACCAGGAACGCGCAATACAACAGGTGCTGGAAGACATGCAGTCGGCCATGCCGATGGACCGCCTGGTGTGCGGTGATGTCGGTTTCGGCAAGACCGAGGTTGCCATGCGCGCGGCATTTCTCGCGGTACAGGACGGACGCCAGGTAGCCCTGCTGGTGCCGACCACCCTGCTGGCCCAGCAACACTACCAGAACTTCTGTGATCGCTTCGCTTACTGGCCGGTGAAGATCGAGTTGTTGTCACGCTTTCGTTCCGGCAAGCAGCAGGACGCTGCGCTGAAGGGATTGCAGGACGGCAGCGTCGATATTGCAGTCGGTACGCACAAGCTGCTGCAGCCGACGGTGCAGTTCAAGAACCTAGGCTTGCTCATCATCGACGAGGAACACCGCTTCGGCGTGCGCCAGAAAGAAGCAATCAAGCAGCTGCGCGCCGAGATCGATGTCCTGACCCTGACCGCAACCCCGATCCCGCGTACGCTCAACATGTCGCTGGCGGGGATGCGCGACCTCTCGATTATCGGCACCCCGCCGGCGCACCGGCTGGCGATCAAGACCTTCGTGTGCGAATGGGACAGGGCGATTATTCGCGAGGCCGTGTTGCGCGAGATCAAGCGTGGCGGCCAGGTATATTTCCTGCACAACGAGGTGGAAACCATCGAGGTAATGGCGAAGGACCTGGAAAAGATCGTGCCGGAGGCACACGTCGCCGTTGCCCATGGCCAGATGCGCGAGCGTGACCTGGAACAGATCATGCTCGATTTCTATCACCGCCGCTTCAACCTGCTGGTGTGCAGCACCATAATCGAAAGCGGTATCGATGTGCCCACGGCCAATACCATCATCATCAACCGCGCCGACCGGCTCGGCCTGGCCCAGTTGCACCAGTTGCGCGGACGGGTCGGGCGCTCGCATCACCGCGCCTATGCCTATCTCGTCACTCCGCCACGTCGAGCGCTGTCTGCCGATGCGGAAAAGCGCCTTGCCGCGATCGAGGCCATGGAGGAGCTGGGTGCCGGCTTCACGCTGGCCTCGCATGACCTGGAGATCCGCGGTGCCGGCGAATTGCTGGGCGAGGACCAGAGCGGCCAGATCCACGAAATCGGCTTTTCCCTCTACAACGATCTGCTGGAGCGCGCGGTGCGGGCGCTGAAGGAAGGCCGCACGCCGGAACTCGACAAGCCGTTGCACCAGGGACCGGAAATCGACCTGCTGCTGCCGGCGCTGCTACCGGACGATTACATCGAGGATGTGCACACTCGCCTGGTGTTGTACAAGCGCATCGCCGGGGCCGCCAGCCAGCAGGAACTGGATGAGCTGCAGGTGGAAATGATTGACCGTTTCGGCCTGTTGCCCGCGGCAGCGAAAAACCTGTTCCGGGTAACCGCACTGAAGTTGCTGGCCGCGCCGCTGGGAGTACGCAAGATCGAACTGGGCAGCAGCGAAGGCAGGCTGCTGTTCACCGATCAGCCGGTGATTAACGCCGCCCGGCTGATCGAGCTGATCCAGACCCGGCCCGGATCCTACCGCCTGGATGGCGGCAACAAGCTGCGCCTGTTCGGAGACTTCGAGACAGAACAGTCCCGATTTGATAAAGTCACCGAACTGCTGAAACTGCTGTCACCGGAATGAACTCGCCATGCTATTCAAACCCGTAACCCTGTTGCCGTTACTGGCCGGCCTGCTGCTGGTGCAGTCGGGGCACGTCGCGGCGGCAGAGCCCCGCCTCTATGATGTCGAGGTCATTGTGTTTACCCAGCACGGCAGCGAAGACGGCGAACGCATGGTGCAACCGAATGCGGATGGCGTACAGGCCAGCGGGGCATTTCCGGAGAACCAGTTTACCGAGCTGTCGCAGTCCAACTACACGCTGAACCGGATTCGCGACGGCCTGTCTCCTCGCGCCGGCTATTCGGTACTGTTCCACCGCGCCTGGCGCCAGCTTGCCTATGACCGCAACCATGCGGTGGACTACCCGGTGCACTCGATTGCCGTGAACGCGCGCGACAGTATCGATGGTACCGTTACCCTGATCAGGGAACGCTACCTGCACCTGGATATCGACCTGCTGCTGATGCAGGCCGGAAACAGTACAGCCGTGACTTACTCGGACGGGCCAGGCAATGTTCCGGTGTACCGACTCAACGAGAGCCGCCGCGTTCGCAGCAGCGAAATCCATTACTTCGACCACCCGCGTATCGGCGTGATTGCGCGCGTCACTCCCTACAACACCCCGGAACAGCCCGCAGCAGCCGAGTCGCCGGAAGACGCCCTGCCCGCAGAACAACTGCCGCCCGCCAGTGAGGAAGAACCGCTGCCCGACGCCCCCGTTTTACCACGCTGAACCGGCCGGTGGCTGTTTCGCAATGGTGCAGCGCTGCAGCAGGTGCGACAGCGCCTGGTATGACGGCGTGTTTGGCAGCAGGTCTCAGGCGGTGGCTACGATCGCCTGCTCCAGGATTGCACGCACCTTGCCCATACCGGTTTTCAGGTTCTGCTCGATATCACCCATCTCGATCGGGCCAGCTCCGCGACCGGCAGCCGCGTTGGCGCTTACCGCGCACACGGCGTAACACAGGCCCAGTTCGCGAGCGAGTGCAGCCTCCGGCATGCCGGTCATTCCCACCATGTCACAGCCATCGCGTTGCATGCGATTAATTTCGGCTGCTGTTTCCAGTCGCGGCCCCTGGTTGGCGCCATAAGTGCCGCCCGGCAACGCGTCAATGCCGGCATTACGGGCGCTTTGCAGCAACAGCTCGCGCATTTCACTGCAGTAGGGCTCGGTGAAATCAATATGCGTCACCGAGGTCAGATCGGTTTCGAAAAAGGTGTGGTTGCGTGACCAGGTGTAATCGATGATCTGGTCGGGGATCACGACATCGGCCGGCCGGATGTCAGGTCGGATACTGCCGACGGCGCACACCGCGATGACGCGTTCAATGCCGGTCTCTTTCAGCGCCCAGAGGTTGGCGCGGTAGTTGACCATGTGCGGTGGAATGGTATGCCCGTAGCCATGTCGGGCCAGAAACACCACGTCCTTGTCACACAGGGTGCCGAAGGTCAGGGCGCCGGACGGTTCTCCGTACGGAGTGTGCATGACTTCGCGTCGATCTATTTGCAGGTTTTTCAGCTTGGTCAGGCCGGTGCCGCCAATGATTGCCAGTGTTGCCATGGGTTTTCCTGTGTGTGTCGAGGTGGTCTGGTGCGAAACAGAAGCAGTTGCCGGTTAGCGGCTGGCGCCGAGTGCGAAGATGCCATTCAGGTTGCGCAGGTAACCCTTGTAGTCCATGCCGAAACCGAACACATAGTGGTCATCCACTTCCAGGCCGACGAAATCCGCCTGTACGTTGGGTATCCGGCGCTCATGGCGCTTCTGGATCAGCACGGCCGAGTAGATCTTTGCTGCACCCTGTTTCCCGCAGAAGCGAATTATGTCAGCGAGCGTGTTGCCTTCATCGAGGATGTCATCCACCACCAGTATGGTGCGGCCCTGTAACGAGATGCCCGGCTCCGACACCCACTCCACTTCCTTGCCGCGCGTTTCGCCGCGGTAGCGCGTGGCATGCAGGTAGTCGCTTTCCAGTGGAAACGTGAGGCGCGTCAGCAAGTGTCCGGTCGGGATAATGCCACCGGTCAATACGCACAGCACCACGGGCAGGCTGTCGCCCATGGCCGCAGTAATCTCGCTGGCCATCCGGTCCAGCGCCGCATGGATGGCTTCCGGGCCATGCAACTCGATCGCCTCTGCGCGAATCCGGTTCAACTCGGTCTGGGTCAGTGACATGGTCCCGTTACCTCTTCATCCGCTTTGCAATGTATTTCACAAAAGTCTTATATATGTTTGATATTTAACATATTTATATCATTTCTTGCGCGCCGGCACGCTATTGAAGATCCAGTTCCGGCAGTTCCTCGTAGCCCTTCACCGCGGCGACGGCCTGCTCCCAGCGCGGGTCATGTTGCAGCTCATCCCAATCGACCGGGTGGCGGCCATGCATGCGCGCCATGCGTGTCCGTACCACCGGGTCCGTATGATGTTGCAGGGCCTCGACCACCGCCACGGCGTGCTCGCGATGATTGCAGACCAGCACCATATCACAGCCGGCATGGATCGAAACGCGCGCACGCGCGGCATGATCACCCGCGCAAGACGCGCCTTCCATACTCAGGTCGTCACTGAACACCAGCCCCTGAAAACCCAGTTGGCCGCGCAGGATGTCACGAATCCAGCGCGAGGAGAATCCTGCCGGTTGTGAATCCACGCGCGGGTAGACCACGTGCGCCATCATCACCGCCGCCAGTCCCGCATCGATCATGCGCCGGAATGGCACCAGGTCCCATTGTTCCATATCCTCCAGGCTGCGTTCATCGACCGGTAGCGCGACGTGCGAGTCAGCCACGACCGCGCCGTGACCGGGAAAATGTTTGCCGGTGGCGGCCATGCCGGCATCGTGCATGCCGCGCTGATAGGAAACCGCCAGTTCTGCCACGATCTCCGGCCGCTGGTGCAGCGCACGATTGCCAATGATGGTGGATACCCCGTAATCCAGGTCCAGCACGGGCGCAAAACTGATATCAACGCCGACGGCACGCAGCTCGGTCGCCATCAGCCAGCCGGTTACCCGCGCCAGGTGTTTTGCACGCGGCCGATCCTTGTCGAAAATACGTCCCAGGCAAGCCAGTGGCGGCAGCCGGGTAAAACCGTCGCGGAAGCGTTGGACGCGCCCGCCTTCCTGGTCGACGCCCACGATCAGGTGCGGATCGCGCAGCGCGTGGATGTCCCTGACCAGTGCATGCAACTGTTGCGGGGAATCATAGTTGCGGGTAAACAGGATCACCCCGCCCACGGCCGGGTGGCACAACAATTCGCGCTCCTCGGCAGTGAGCTCGCAGCCGGCCACATCCAGCATTACCGGTCCCAGTGTCATTGTTGTCTCCCTGTTTCTGTCGGCAGGCGGGTGTCGAAGCGGTCGCGCAGACGGTCACCGAGCAGGTTGACCGCCAGCACCACCGCAAGAATCGACAGCCCCGGCGCCAATACCATGTGCGGTGCCACCAGCATGTAGCGCGTGCCATCCCGGATCATGGCACCCCATGAGGCCAGCGGCGGTTGTACACCGAGACCCAGGAAGGACAGACCCGCCTCTGCGATCACCACCGCGGCAACCCCGAAGGTTGCCTCCACGATGAGCGCCCCCGCCATGAGTGGCAACAGGTGGCGACGCAGGATGTACCACTGGCTGCTGCCCAGTGCCCGCGCCGCCTGCACGTGTTCACGCTGTTTCAGTGTCAGCACCTGTGCCCGCGCCAGGCGAGCATAGCCTACCCAGCCCACTACGGTCAGTGCAATCACTACATTGTCCAGCCCGGGACCCAGCAGCCCGGCCAGCGCAATCGCCAGCAGGATGCCGGGAAAGGCCAGGAAGATATCCACCAGCTGCGTGGCGGCACGATCCCACCAGCCACCCCGATACGCCGTCAGTGCGCCGAACAGCGTGCCGAGGCATAGCGACAGACACACCACCCAGCCCGCCACCAGGAACGAGGTGCGCGCGCCCACCAGCAGGCGTGCGCCGATATCACGGCCCAGGTCGTCGTAGCCGAACACCGCCTGCGCTGAGGGCGCGTCCAGGATGTGCTGGAGCTGAATCACGTTCGGTGACAGTGGCAGTGCTGGCGCCAGCAGCGCCAGCAGCGCCCATGCCAGCAGAATTACCGATGCCAGCCGTGTCGTCATGCGCTACTCCCGTCCAGCCGTATGCGCGGATCGATCCAGGCATACACCAGGTCTGTCAGCAGGTTGACCAGGATATAGGTCAGGCTGATCAGCAACACGCAGGCCTGCACCACCGGGAAGTCACGCGACTGGATGGATTCGATGGTCAACAGTCCGATGCCGGGCCAGGAAAATACCGTTTCCGTGACCACCGCACCGGCCAGCAATGCGCCCAGCTGCAGGCCCAGCAGCGTGATCACCGGCAACAGTGCATTGCGCAGTGCATGGTGCAGGATGATCCGTGCCGGCGGCAGCCCCTTGGCGCGCGCGGTGCGCAGATAATCCTCGTGCAGCACTTCCAGCATGCTGCTGCGAACCATGCGCGACAGCACTGCGGTCAGTCCGGTGGACAGCGTCAGTGCCGGCAGCACCACGGAGCTGATGCCGTCCTGTCCGCTGACCGGAAACCAGCCCAGCCACAGGGAGAACAGCAGGATCAGTAACGGTCCCAGCCAGAAATTCGGAATCGAGACGCCCAGCAATGAAAGGCCCATTGCCGCGCTGTCCCAGGCGGTGTTGCGGTGAATGGCGGCGAGTATGCCGAGCGGCAGCGCCAGCACAATGGTCAGGCACAGCGTGACCAGGGCCAGCAGTCCGGTCGCAGGCAGGCGCTCCAGCAGCAGGTGCCCGACCGGCTGTTGCTGGTGGATGGAGTAACCGAGATCGAGCTGCAACAGGCCGCCGAGATAATGCAGGTACTGCGCCGGCAGCGCTTCATGCAGTCCCAGTGCCAGCCGCAAGGCCTCGCGATCCGCGCCGGTAGCGGACTCGCCCAGCATGATCTCCACCGGGTCTCCCGGGATCAGGTGAATAAACAGGAACACAATGCTGACCACGCCGAACATGGCCAGGCAGGCACCGAGCAATCGCTGGATCAGGTAGGCAAGCATGGCGTGAGAGTACCGCAAACCGCTGCACAGATGCAGCAAGGGGTCGATACAGCAGGTGGGGATTTTGCAATCGTCATGCGGCTGTCCGGGCGTGTAATCACCGGCCCGGATGACGTGTGCAGGGCAGCGCCCAGGGCTGGTCCTGGCGCCCTTGCAGGCCGCCATGATTACTGACAAGCTGGCAACAATACATCCATCAACTCGACCCCATCGGCATCGTCGCGGCAACAGGACAGGAGACACAGCGTGCGCTATTTGACCGGATTGATTACCCTGCTGCAGATCGTGCTGCTGTGCAGCGCCTGTGCAACCAGCCCGGATCGCATTGCGCCGGAAACACTGGCCGGCGACTGGGTCGCCAGCGAACAGCAACCGGGCCAGGGCCAGGTCGATACCTACATGCAGATCCGGCGGGATGGCACGTTCGACGGCTCCCTGCAGATCAACGCAAAAACCGTGTGGACGTTTGGCGGTCGCTGGACGCTGGCAGGCAAAGACATTACCTGGGAATACACCCGGAGCAGCCTGGTGCTGCTGGACGAGGACCGCGCCGAGGTGGATACCATACTGCAGCTGCAGGGCAATGAACTGCAGCTCTCATCCGCCCGACATGGCACGGTGCGAACGCTGCAGCGTGCCAGATAGCCGTGTGCGAACCGGGTGCTTACCGCTCGCCCCTCCCCCGGAAGCTTGAACCAAAAAGGGGTCGGTGTCATTTTTCTCACTGGACAGCATATTGCACATTGTCTTTGAGAGAAAAATGACACCGACCCCTTTTTGATTCGCTTTTTGTTTCTTTTGGTTCTCAATTAAGCCAACTACCTGATTTTCTATCCCCTCATCCCCCGCCTTCGCGGGGGCAGGCGCTGTCCTTCTCCCGGAGGGAGAAGGGACGCACTGTTTTTGCAGCAGTGGATGTTTTCCATCTCCTGCACCTGTCAAATACTCGCTGGAATGTATTAAATGATGGACTTGATAATATTCCAGTGTATGTAGATGGGACCGCAATGGACCCCGACCTCTTTTTGTTGCTTTCCGCCCTCGCTTACAGCGCCGCCTCCTGGATCAATACCCTGGTGCCCACCGGCACGCGGTCGAATAATTCAATGACTGCGTCGTTGCGCATCTTCACGCACCCGTGCGAGGACGGGATACCCATGACATCCTCGTCCGGACAGCCGTGGATGTAGATATAGCGGCGCATGGAATCGACCTTGCCCAGCC
>CAJQOV010000199.1 GCA_905480065.1 uncultured Gammaproteobacteria bacterium
ATCGTCGCCGTGCTGGTACGCCAGGAACTGGTATTCATGGTGATGTCCGGTGTGTTCGTGATGGAAACGGTGTCCGTCATCCTGCAGGTGGCGTCTTACAAACTGACCGGCCGCCGCATATTCCACATGGCGCCACTGCATTCACTTTGAGCTGAAGGGCTGGCCGGAGCCGCGCGTGATCGTGCGCTTCTGGATCATCACGGTGATCCTGGTGCTGGTCGGCCTGGCAACCCTGAAGATTCGTTAATGGCGGTACCGGCAAACATCATGGCAGAGCAGTTCGACAACACGCGCAGAACGCTGGTGGTCGGTCTTGGCGAGACCGGCCTGTCCGTGCTGCGCTACCTGGCGCGGCGCGGTGTGCCGGTCGCCGTGGTCGACAGTCGTGCACAACCACCGGCGCTGGAACGCCTGCGCAACGAAAACATTACCGATGTGGCACTGTTCCTGGGCGGATTCAGCGACGAGGCATTTGCGCGTGCCGAGCAGCTCGTGGTCAGTCCCGGTGTCGCACTGGATGAGCCGCAAATCGCTGCCGCGCGTGCACGCGGTGTGCCGGTGACCGGCGATATCGAGCTGTTTGCGCAGGCCGCGCGTGCCCCGGTGATCGCCGTGACCGGGTCCAATGGCAAGAGCACGGTGGTGACGCTGCTGGGCGCCATGGCGCGGCGCGCCGGCAAGGACGTACGGGTCGGTGGCAACCTCGGTACACCGGCGCTGGATCTGCTCGCGGACCAGGAGCCCGATCTGTATGTGCTGGAACTGTCGAGTTTCCAGCTCGAGACCGTGCAGAGTCTGCGGCCACGCGCGGCCGTGGTACTGAATGTCAGTGAAGATCACATGGATCGTTACCACACGCTGCAGGACTATGCCGCTGCCAAACAGGTGATTTACCGGGGCGCAGCCGTGCAGGTGGTCAATGCCGATGATCCGCTGGCCGCTGCACTGGCTGATCCTGTCCGTCCGCAAGTGGTGTATCGCTCTGCTGCGCCGGCGGCAGCACAGGAATACGGGCTGATGGATGTGAATGGCGTGACCTGGCTGGCGCGCGGAGAGCAACGCCTGATGCCGGTCAGTGCCATCCGGCTGGCAGGTCGCCACAATCATACCAATGCCCTGGCCGCGCTCGCGCTCGGTGCAGCGGCCGGGTTACCGCTGTCGGCCATGCTGGAAACGCTGGCCGAGTTCCAGGGCCTGCCACACCGCATGCAGTTTGTCGCGGAGCACGCCGGCGTGCGCTGGTACAACGACTCCAAGGGCACCAATGTCGGCGCCACGCAGGCGGCGATCGCCGGTGTCGACGGGCCGGTGCTGCTGATTGCCGGTGGCGATGGCAAGGGCCAGGATTTTGCGCCGCTGGCGGCCGCGCTGGCCGGCAAGGGCCGTGGCGTGGTGCTGATCGGGCGCGATGCCGCACGGCTGGATGCCGTGCTCAATACGGTGTTGCCGGTACAGCATGCCCGTGACATGCAGCAGGCCGTGCAATGCGCCGCTGCGATGGCCATTGCGGGTGATACCGTGCTGCTGTCGCCTGCCTGTGCAAGCACGGACATGTTTCGCAATTACGTCGAGCGCGGCGAGATCTTCACGCGCACGGTGCTGGAGACGGTGTGCTGATGGCCGCGCAGAGTATGCAGGCACGCTTGCTGGGGGACGGCGGTGTACGCCTGCCACGGCTGGATTACATACTGCTGACCAGCGCGGGTACGCTGGCGTTGCTGGGCCTGGTGATGGTGGTGTCGGCCTCGATCACCATTGCAGACCGTGAACTGGGTCACCCGTTTTATTACGCCATACGCCAGGCCATTTTCCTGCTGGTCGGTGCCGGCCTGGGCCTGCTGCTGTTCCGCCTGCGTCTGGTGTTGCTGGAGCGTATGGGCGTGACGCTGTTGCTGCTGGCGTTCCTGATGCTGTTGCTGGTGCTGGTCCCGGGCGTTGGCGTCCAGGTCAACGGCGCATCGCGCTGGCTGAATGCCGGGCTGTTCCGTTTGCAGGTTTCCGAACCGGCCAAGCTGTTCTTCATTATTTACCTCGCCGGTTACCTGGCCCGGCATGCGGAGACTGTGCGTACCCGCCTGTCCGGTTTTCTGAAGCCACTCGGCCTGCTGGTGCTGGTAGCGGGGCTGTTGCTGTCCGAACCGGATTTCGGTGCCACCGTGGTGCTCGGTGCCACGGTGATGGGCATGATATTCATGGCCGGTGTACGGCTGACTCATTTCTCCGGCATGGTGGCCCTGGCCGGACTGGCGATGGGCAGCCTGGCAGTATCCTCCTCGTATCGCCTGGTGCGTCTCAAGACCTTTCTCGATCCGTGGGCGGACCCGTTCGACACCGGTTTCCAGCTGACCCAGTCACTGATGGCGATCGGGCGCGGGGAATGGTTCGGGGTCGGGCTGGGCAGCAGCATCCAGAAACTGTTTTATCTGCCCGAGGCGCACACGGACTTCGTGTTCGCCGTGCTGGCCGAGGAATTCGGGCTGTTCGGCGTGTGCGTGGTTATCACGCTCTACAGCGTGCTGGTGTGGCGCGCCTTCCGCATCGCCGCGCAGGCCGCGCGTGCCGGCAATCCATTTGCCCAGCACCTCGCGTACGGTATCGGTATCTGGTTCGGCCTGCAAAGTTTCATCAACGTCGGCGTCAACATGGGACTGCTGCCGACCAAGGGTCTGACCCTGCCGCTGATGAGTTATGGCGGTTCCAGTGTAATCGTGATGTGCCTGGCACTGGCGCTGTTATTGCGGATCGATCATGAAACCTGCTGCACTGCCGAGGGCCTGCCGGCCAGCGGTACCGCGGCTGCCAAACGGGCGAGGCCACGCACATGAGTCATGCCCGTCGCCCGATACTGATCATGGCCGGTGGTACCGGTGGACATGTGTTTCCGGCGCTCGCGGTGGCGGAAGAGCTTGCCGCGCGCGGCGTCGCGGTTTCCTGGCTGGGGACCCGCCGTGGCCTGGAGTCGCGCGTGGTGCCGGCCGCCGGCTACCCGCTGGAAACGGTACGCGTATCCGGCCTGCGCGGTCGGGGCCTGTTGCGATTACTGGCAGCGCCGGTGATGCTGGCGCTGGCGCTGTTGCAGGCGTTGCGTATTCAACTGCGGCTGCGGCCACTCGCGGTACTCGGCATGGGCGGGTTTGCCTCCGGCCCCGGCGGGGTGGTGGCCTGGTTGCTGCGGTATCCCTTGCTGGTGCATGAACAGAATTCCGTGGCCGGCACTACCAACCGCTGGCTGGCACCGCTGGCGCGCACGGTGATGGTGGCCTTTCCGGGTGCGCTGGCTGCGAAATATCACCCGCAGCACACCGGTAACCCGGTGCGTGGCGCGATCCTGAAGCTGGCGCCACCTGCACAGCGCTATGCCGGGCGCAGCGGTGCATTGCGTGTGCTGGTGGTCGGTGGCAGCCTGGGTGCGCATGCACTCAACAGCGTGGTTCCGGCCGCCGTTGCGCAACTGGCCGAGATCCCCGAGCTGTATCACCAGACCGGCGCACAGGATGTCGATGCGGTACGTGCTGCCTATGCCGCAGCCGGGATCACGGCCCGCGTCGAAGCGTTTATTGAAGACATGGCTGCCGCCTATGCCTGGGCCGACCTGGTGATCTGTCGTTCCGGTGCGCTGACGGTGGCAGAGCTGGCCGTGGTCGGTGTGGCCGCCGTGCTGGTGCCGTTCCCCCATGCCACCGACGATCACCAGACCGGTAATGCACGATTCCTTGCCGATGCCGGTGCCGCCATCCTGTTGCCGCAGGCACAGCTGGATGCGCACGGGCTGACGACGCTGTTGCACGATTTCACCGGCCAGCGCGCCATGCTGCAGGAGATGGCACTGCGCGCCCATGCGCTGGCCATGCCGGATGCCGCGCGCCGTGTGGCCGAACTTTGCCTGCAGGCCGCAGGCGTGGAGGGGCACGCGTGAACCCGGCGTCTCATCCCACCCGCGCAGCGCAGCCGCAGGGCATGGGACGCGTGCGGCAGGTACATTTCGTCGGCATCGGTGGTGCCGGCATGAGTGGTATCGCCGAGGTATTGCATAACCTCGGTTACATGGTCAGCGGCTCCGACGCGAAAGAAAGTGCGATCACGCGCCGGCTGGCGGCCAAGGGAATCCAGATCTCGATCGGACATGCTGCCGAACAGGTCGAGGGCAGCGATGCTGTCGTGGTATCTACCGCGATTGCCAGTGACAATCCGGAACTGGTAGCGGCGCGTAACCTGCGTATCCCGGTGGTGCCGCGCGCCGAGATGCTCGCCGAACTGATGCGCTTCCGCTATGGCATCGGTATTGCACACTCACGGCAAGACCACGACCACCAGCCTGATTGCCAGCCTGCTGGCAGAGGCCGGGCTGGATCCGACCTTCGTTATTGGCGGTTTGCTGAACAGCGCGGCGAGCAACGCCCAGCTGGGCTCGGGGCATTACCTGGTCGCCGAGGCCGATGAAAGTGATGCCTCGTTTCTGTACCTGCAGCCATCCATGGCCGTGGTGACCAATATCGATGCCGATCACCTGTCGACCTATGGCGGAGATTTCGCACGCCTGCGCCAGACCTTCATCGACTTCCTGCATCACCTGCCGTTTTACGGGCTGGCGGTGTTGTGTATCGATGATCCCGAGGTGGAAGGAATACTCGCCGAGGTAACCCGCCCGGTGATCAGTTACGGCGTCTCGGCAAATGCCGATATCCGCGCCAGCCAGGTGCAGCAGGTCGGTGCGCAAACCCATTTCCTGGTGCAGCGCCCCGATCATGCAGAGCCGCTGGCCATCGAGCTCAACCTGCCTGGCCGGCACAATGTGCTGAATGCGCTGGCCGCGATTGCCGTGGCGACCGAGCTGGGCGTTGCCGATGCCGATATCCAGCATGCACTGGCGGGCTTCCAGGGTATCGGCCGGCGCTTCCAGATGGCCGGAGAAATTGCTGCACGCAGCGGCCGGGTGCTGCTGGTCGATGACTATGCCCACCACCCGCGTGAACTGGCACCGACCATCGCTGCTGCGCGTGCCGGGTGGCCGGAGCGCCGGCTGGTGGTGGTATTCCAGCCGCACCGCTATACGCGTACCCGCGACCTGTTCGATGATTTTGTCGAGGTGTTGTCCGGCGTCGATGTACTGGTGCTGTGCGAGGTGTACGCAGCGGGTGAGGCGCCGATCGCTGGCGCGGACGGTCGTGCGCTGGCACGCGGTATCCGTGCGCGCGGACAGATGGACCCGGTATTTGTCGAGGACCTGGCGCGGTTGCCATCGGTGCTGAATGACCTGCTCGAGGACGGCGACCTGCTGCTCACGATGGGAGCGGGCGATATCGGTGCGGCCGCGCAGCGGCTGATTACCGAGCTGGCGGCGGAGCCAAGCGGATGATGGCCACGCAGAAAACACAACGCCTGCGTGGCGAGCTGCGCCTTGATGAGCCGATGGAGCGTCATACCAGCTGGCGTGCGGGTGGGCCGGCGCGGCGCTTGTATATTCCGGCCGACCTGGATGACCTGTGCCTGTTCCTGCAGCAACAGGCACAGGACGAGCCGCTGTTGTGGGTCGGACTCGGCAGCAACCTGCTGGTGCGCGATGGTGGTTTCCCCGGCACCGTGCTGCTCATGCTGGGCGCGCTCACCGAGCTGGAATGGCTGGATACGCAACTGCTGCGTGTCGGTGCCGGCGTGACCTGTGCCAAGGTGGCGCGTACCGCCAGTCGCGCGGGGCTGACCGGCGTGGAATTCCTGGCCGGCATCCCCGGCACCATGGGCGGCGCACTGGCGATGAATGCCGGTGCCTTCGGTGGCGAGACCTGGCAACACATCGTGGCCGTCGAGACCGTGGACCGCTGCGGCCAGCGTCATGTCCGCACGCCGGATGAATACCGGGTTGGCTATCGCTCGGTGCAGGGTGCGCCGGACGAATGGTTTGTCGCCGGACACCTGTTACTGGAAAAGGGCGAGCCGAAACAGGCGCAGGAGCGCATTCGCGCGTTGCTTGCGCAGCGCGGTGCGAGCCAGCCGGTGCAGCAATACAGCTGCGGTTCGGTATTCCGCAATCCGCCCGGTGATCATGCCGCGCGGCTGATCGAGGTCTGTGGCCTGAAGGGCCGTACGCTGGGCGGGGCCCAGGTATCCGAGAAGCACGCGAACTTCATCGTCAATACCGGTAACGCGACGGCTGCAGATATCGAAACCCTGCTGCTGCAGGTGCAGGGTACGGTGGAACAGCAACAGGGCGTACGCCTGGAAACAGAAGTGTGCATCGTCGGCGAACCGGCAGGGCAGGCGGCATGATGGCCAGGCAGGCACGTGATTATGGCAAGGTGGCGGTACTGCTGGGCGGACACTCGGCCGAGCGCGCCGTGTCGCTGAACAGTGGTGCGGCCGTGCTGGCCGCGTTGCAGCAGGCGGGTATCGATGCGCATGCGCTGGATACCGCGCAGGCCAGCTTCCCGGCCCGGCTCACCGGCGGTGGTTTTGCACGCGCCTTTATCGCATTGCACGGTCGCGGCGGGGAAGACGGGGTCATCCAGGGCATGCTGGAGACCATTGGCATGCCCTACACCGGCAGTGGCGTGCTGGGTTCCGCCCTGTGTATGGACAAGTTGCGCACCAAGCAGGTCTGGCAGAGTGCGGGGATCCCGACCCCGGCCTTTACCATGCTGCGCAGTGCCGGGCAGGTGCAGGCACAGGCAGGTGCATTGCAGTACCCGCTGATTGTGAAGCCGGCGCACGAGGGTTCCAGTATCGGTATCAGCAAGGTAGACAGCGCGGCCGCGTTACCCGCCGCATGGCAGGCCGCGGCGCAATACGACAGCAACGTGATGGCAGAGCAGTGGATCAGCGGCGGTGAATATACCGCGGGGATACTCGGCGATACGCCGCTGCCACTGATCCGGCTGGAGACGCCGCACGTGTTTTACGACTACGAAGCGAAATACCACGCCGATACCACCCGTTACCTCATTCCGTGCGGGCTGGCGCAGGAACAGGAGCGTGCACTGCAGCAGCAGGCGCTGGCTGCATTCGCCGCGCTCGGCGCGCACGGCTGGGGGCGCGTTGATTTCATGCTCGATACGCAGGGACAGCCATGGTTTATCGAGGTGAATACCGTGCCGGGGTTGACGGACCACAGCCTGGTGCCGATGGCTGCACGTGCGAGCGGTCTCGATTTCAGCCAGCTGGTCATGCAGATACTCGACAGCAGCTTTCCTGATGAGCTGCGCACACCGGCAGGAGCCCAGCATGCCCGTAGCTGAACGCATGCCCTCCGTGCAGGTGATGCCGCTGCTGCGGCGCCACGCCAACACCCTGTCCGGGCTGTTGCTGCTGGGTGTGCTGGCGCTCGCCGGCCTGTCTGCCATGCGCTGGTTGTCGGATCCGGTGCGCTTCCCGCTCACCGTGGTGGAGGTGAAGGGAGAATTCCGTTACCTGCTGAAGGAAGACCTGCAGGAGGCCATGGCGTCGTTCGTCAGCGGTGGATTCTTTACCGTGAACGTGTCCGCCATCCGTGCGGCCGCGGAGCAGTTACCGTGGGTCTACCAGGCCTCGGTCAAGCGCGTCTGGCCGGCCACGCTGCGGGTGGTAATCGTCGAGCAGCAACCGGTCGCGTACTGGGGCGAACACGGCTTCCTGAATGCGCAAGGTGACTCGTTTGTGCCGG
>CAJQOV010000200.1 GCA_905480065.1 uncultured Gammaproteobacteria bacterium
CCCGAATTGCGCGACAGGGCCCAGACATAACTGTTGTCATCGGTTACATATACCTGCGAATAATCCACGCCGACTCCGGCACTGGAAGACATATCACGTTCCCAGTCAACATTGCCGGTCTGGACATCCAGCCGGGCAACACGGCCCTGGTAGGTAACCACGAACACCGAGGAACCGGCAATTACCGGGTCGCCGTCGATATCGACAATGCGCTCCAGTTCAGAGCGGCCCTTGGGAATGGCGATACTCTTTTCCCACGCCACAAAACCGTTCTCGGCACCGAACGCAACCAGCTTGCCATTCGAGAACCCGGCCAGCACCACACCGTGCTCAACAGCCGGCGTGCTGGTGCCGCGCAGCGTCAACACCGGTACCGTACGGTCGCTGATCCAGACCTGGTGACCGTCCTCGGCATCCAGGCCGGCAATAGTTCCGTCCGCGGTCTGCACGATGACCCGGTCGATATCCAGCTGCGGCACCGCCAGCACCTCGCTGCTGACCTGTGTCGTCCAGCGCAGGGCGCCGTCTGTCGTATTCAACGCGATGACCCGGGCATCGCTGGTGCCGAGCAACACCAGACCGCCCCCGGCTGCCGGTCCGGCAGAAACAGGTGCATTGATGTTCACCGACCAGATTCCCTTGCCGGTGGCGGCATCCAGCGCCACCACGCGACCCTTGCGATCTGCTGCGTAGAGCACACCATCCACGACGGCGGGCACCAGGGTAACGAACTGGCCGTCATTACCGACACCGACGCTGGTATTCCAGATCCGCTCCAGCGAGACCGGTGCCTCGATCGGTTTCAGTTCTGCGGGCGGCTGCGCGTTGTCATCACCGCCGGTGATGCCGTCAACCCAGGACGACATCGTCGAACAGCCGCTCAACAGCGTGACCAGCACGAACAGGGCCGGGATGCGTATCACTGCGCGTCTCCGGCACTGGTGCCAGCCGCTGCCGCGATATCTTCATACTTCAGTTGCAGCAAGGCGCGCCCCGGGTACTCACTACCCATCGCTGCCAGTGCCTGGCTATAGGCAGCAGCGGCTGCCTGCTGATTACCGCGCGCGTATTCGATGTCACCGCGCAGCTCTTCGTACAGAACCAGCGCATCGGTGGTTTGTCCGGCCTGTCCCAGTACCGCCTGGGCGGCGTCGGCGTCACCCTGGGCAAGTTTCACCCGTGCAAGACGCAGGCGTGCGATGTCGCGCACAAAATCTTCCTTGCCATGATCGATCGCCCATTGCAGCTGGGTGGCTGCGGCATCCAGTGCATTTTCCTCGATACGTTGCTTGGCCAGCGCCAGCGCCGCAAAGGCGGCATAGGTGGTGTTGCTGAAGTCCGTCATCAGGATACCGGCACGCTCCGCCGCAACCTGCATGTCGCCACTGTCCAGCGCAGCATTCATGGCCACATAGACATCGGATGCATTGAGGGCAATCTGTTCCTGCCAGGCAAACCATGCCTTGGTGGCAAACAGTGCGGCAAGCCCGAGCACAACTCCGGTGATGATGGAACTGCCGTTTTCCTTCCACCATTGCTTGAGTGCGGCAAGTTGCTGATCTTCTGTTACATGTGTATCCATCTGGTACTCCTGTTGCGTACATCCTTCAGTTGAATTCGCCGTTACCGGACAGCAGTCCGCGCAGCCGCCCGGCCACCTGCTGTTGCGGGATGACCTGCTGTTCCTGCTGGCTGCGCAAGGGCTTTATCACCACGGCCTGGTCTGCCGTTTCCGTTTCACCCAGCACCAGCGCGAGCAATGCTCCACTCTTGTCCGCTCGCTTGAACTGGCTCTTGAAGCTGCCACCGTCACAACAGGACTGCACGCGCAGCCCCGGTAGCGCTGAACGCAATTCATCCGCGAACACCAATCCGCGCTGGCGTGCCGGCTCACCGGACATGACCAGGAACACGTGGGGGTGCTGCTCTGGCAACCCGGCACCGGTCTCCTGCAGCAGCGCCACCAGCCGCTCCATCCCGATGGCAAAACCAAACGCCGGAACCGCTCGCCCTCCCAGGTATTCCACCAGGCCATCATAACGACCCCCGGCACAGATGGTGCCCTGCGCGCCGAGGCGCGTGGTAACCCACTCGAACACGGTGCGGGAGTAGTAGTCCAGCCCGCGCACCAGCCGCGGGTTCACCTGGTAGTCGATGCCGGCCGCATCCAGCCGGGCACGCAGTGCCTCGAAATGCTGCAACGAATCAGCATCGAGAAAATCAGTCAGCACCGGTGCCGCGTCAATGATCTGCTGCATTGCCGGGTTCTTGCTGTCGAGAATCCGCAGCGGGTTGCTATCCAGCCGCCGCCGGCTGTCCTCGTCGAGTTCGGCAAGGCGCTGGCGCAGGTAATCCACCAGTGCAGCACGATATACCGCACGGGCCGCCGGCGTTCCCAGCGAATTGACCTGCAGGTTCACCTGCTGCAGCCCGAGAGATTGCCATATGCGGGCACTCATCAGGATCATTTCCGCATCAATATCGGGGCCTTCCATGCCAAAGGATTCGACACCCAGCTGATGAAACTGGCGATAACGACCCTTCTGCGGACGCTCGTGACGAAACATTGGACCTGCGTACCAAAGCCGTTGTACCTGGTTGTGCAGCAGGCCGTGCTCCATGCAGGCACGCACGCAACCGGCAGTACCTTCCGGCCGCAGCGTGAGACTGTCACCGTTGCGGTCATCGAAAGAGTACATTTCCTTCTCGACAATATCCGTCACCTCGCCGATCGAACGTTTGAACAGCTCGGTTTTCTCGACCAGTGGCAGGCGGATTTCGCTGTAACCGTAGGACTGCACCACGTCACGCAATACCGTCTCGACATGCTGCCAGGCAAACGAATCCCCCGGGAGGATGTCGTTCATGCCCCTGACCGCCTGGATGGTTGTTGCCATGAGAATACCGAAGTCCTGTCTGTGCCGGAAAAGTGCGCTACAGCCCGGGAGGCGGCAATTCC
>CAJQOV010000201.1 GCA_905480065.1 uncultured Gammaproteobacteria bacterium
CTCGGCGGCGAGCTGTGCCTTGTCGAGTACCGGATCACTCCTGCCAACCCGCCAGTTGAGGACACCGGAAGACCCTGCCGCGGCAGAGAACCTGGTCCGGTACGGCTCGGGCGGCAGATAGGGGTCGTGTACGTCCATGTAGTTGAGCAACGCGAAGAACGGCCGGTCCGGCGCATGACCTGCCCATGACAGGAAGGCGGCGTTGATATCCGCCGCATGCCGCCGGGCTGGAATATCCTCATAACCCAGCTTTTGCATGACATATTTTTCAAACACGCGTCCGTACATGGTACGCAACACCGCATCTTCGGCATTGTAGAAAAAGTCATCAAAATGGATAAAACCACGCCCCAGCCGGTCATGGGTAACCCAGAATACATTTGCGGAAAATGCGCCGGTCCGGTAGCCATTCTGACGCAGCACTTCCGGTAATACCGGAGCCGCGTAGGAACGCAAACCCTGGTGGTTGTACCAGCCGATCTCATTCTGCCTGAAGGTATTGCCGGTCATCAATGAAACGTGTGAGGGTAATGACCAGGGTGAAGTTGCATAGGCGCGCGTATACAGCACACCCTCCTGCGCCAGCTTGTCCAGATAGGGAGTGGTACTGCGCTCATACCCGAGCGTCGACATATGGTCTGCACGCAGGGTATCTACCACCAGCATGACGATATTGGGTGTATCGGGGCGATGTACCGGCAAACTGGCTACTGCCTGCCCTTCCAGCAGACGAACCGAAAAAGGAATAACCAATGCGGCCAGCAGCGCCGCACCTGCCAGCCAGGGAACCGAGCGCCGGATAAACCACAGCACGGTATTTGATCGCGCCAGCAGCCAGCGCAACAGCACCACGGTTAAACCGAACGCAAGTATGAGGATGGCGTACACGGCCACCTGGTCCTGCAACAGGATACTTAATGGCACCAGCATGGTCAGGAACACGAACACCAGGAAAATGGCCACATGAGCAAGGGCAGGTGCGATTCGCAGCGCAGCGTAACCCACAGCGGCCCCGGCCAGTCCGAACAGTACGCCATAAAGACACGGGGCGACCCACAGGATCTGTACCGAGACAAATTTGCTGTCCAGCCACGTCTGTGCAGATAATTGCACAAGCCCTTCAATAAAACCGCAGACCACACCGAACCACAATCCGGCCAGGATGATCCCGGATCGACCGACGTCGTGGCTTGCCGTGCGGGAATGTGTCGCAGGGGAAACAGGGCCGCGGTGAACAGAGGGATCGGGAGCGCTCATTAGTGTACTCAGGCAGGCATTTATGACTTTGACCGGGAGTTATACCCCGGCAGTGCAGACTTTGGCAAATTCACTGCCGGCCAGCACGTGACGCGCCCTCCCCACAATACATCTCACTGGAAGCACTTGGCCGGCTTCCGCCCCCGGGAAGATGTATTTCTCACCGTATGATTGATAATATTGATTCGAGCAAAGCCTGCAGAAGATCAACTCGGGAGTCTGTGCAGCATAGCACGGAGACGCGGGAAACGGCCCAGGGTGACGTTTATTTGGCCTGCATGCTATCCATACAGTCAATGCTTAAATATACTCTCACACAGAGGAACACATCATTATGAACTTTCAACCTTCCACCAGCTGCAAGCTGCTGACCGGACTGACCGCTGCCGCTTTTCCCGTCATGGCGTTCGCCTATGTCGGCCCCGGTGCCGGCATCACCGCCATCGGATCGGTACTGGCCTTGCTGGTGGGCATCGCGCTGGCGATCGTCGGCTTTGTCTGGTACCCACTGAAACGTTATTTTCGCTCCCGGTCCGGCAAGCCCGGGGCAGAAAACGCGGCGGACAAAACCGCAGGCGCCAGCACTGACGATCCGAAAAATCACTAGCCACCGATGCTCTACGCGGTTGCAAGCCTGGTTATCATTGTATTCATGGTCGCACTTGTCCTGTTTCGTATCGTTCCCGTTGCCATGCAAGCGGTCAATACCAGCCGCGGCGTGCTCAAGACACTTTCCGACCCGCAGCTGAATGACACGCACAGGGAACAGATTCTGCAACAGGCATCCCTGTCCCTGCTCGGTAATTTCGTATCCATCACAGTGCGTGGCGCCGCTGCACTGCTTGCTTCCTTTCTGGTGATCTACCTTGCAGACCTGGCCGGCGTAGCCGGAACACAGGCCGTAGTGGACCTGCTGTCAGACCCGCTATCAATTATTGTAACCACCATCATCCTGATGGCTGCATGGTGGCTATGGAAGAAAAGGTGAACCCGCAACAGGACTACTCACCGCTTGACAGGACGCTACATCGTCTCGCCTTCTCAACCCGGTCAGTGCAGCTTGCCGCCGCCGATATGGAACGCGCCATGTATGGCAGCCGCTACCGGAATATTGCCATCCACAAGCCGGTATTCATCACCTCACTGCCACGCGCAGGCACCACGCTGTTGCTGGAAATTCTCAGCCTTGTTCCCGGCATTGCGACACATCGATATCGGGATATGCCGTTTGTCATGGCGCCGATATTGTGGCAGGAAATCTCACGCCGGTTCCGCAAGCAGTCGGTCCTGAAGGAACGCGCACATGGCGACGGGATGCAGGTCGGTTATGACAGTCCCGAGGCGTTCGAGGAGGTGCTGTGGCATTCATTCTGGAAAAAGAATTACCAGACTGACTGCATAATACCCTGGTCAGAAAACGACCAGGACAGGGAGTTCACGGACTTCCTGGTGGAACACATGCAGAAGATTATCGCCCTGCGTACTGCAGGGCCGGCAGACGCAAACCGCTACGCCTCCAAGAACAATGCGAATATCGCCCGGATCAGCCTGCTGAAACGCATGTTTCCGGACGCCTGTATCGTGGTCCCGTTTCGTGATCCCGCCAATCATGCCGCCTCCATGCTGCGGCAACACCGGAACTTCCTGGCCCGGCACGAGAGCGACCCGTTCTCGAAGAAATACATGCATGACATTGGCCATTTCGAATTCGGTCAGTTACACCGCCCGATCCGGTTCGGCAACCCGCCCTGTGGCGATGCGGATACGCTTGAATACTGGCTCAGGTACTGGATTTCTGCCTTCGAACACATTGTATCCATGCAGGCGCAGCTGCATATCGTGTCATTCGAACATCTTTGCGCCGGCGGTGCAGGGGCATTCGGAAAACTTGCCGACAGCATAGGCATTGACCGGGCAAGCTATGGCAATGACACTGCCTCGATATTCAAATCACCGCCCGACTACCACAAGCACCTGGAGATAACCGATCACAAACTGCTGGACCAGGCAAACGAACTGCACCGGCTGTTACAGGCAGCAAGCATAACCTGAACATGGCAGGCTGTTGCACCCGCTTAAACAGTCCCGGCCCCCGGGATACGCTGCCCACAGGGAATCTAACAACGCTGATATCGACTGGAACGGTTTTATGCGCAGTAATAAAAACCTGATATGGATCGTTACAGCAGTAGTGCTGTTCGCTGCACTATGGCTGTCCGGACGCTTGCTGGTCACTGCCGCATACCATGGCGATGCAGGGAACCTCCTCAACTCGATCATCTCCGACCGCTCGGCACACCCCCTGGATGAGTACCTGGCCGACTACAACCGGATGTTTATGATGCGTGCCGTGCCGGTTGCGTTGCTTGCCCTGATCTTTGTCACGATGAGAAAGACACTGGTGCCGCTGCCGCTGCGGCTGTACACCACCATCAGGAACAACCGGCCTGCCATTACCGCCGCCATCAGCCTTGCCTTCCTGTCCTGTATTGCCGGCGCGTGGTTTGCCTGGTCGGGCGCGGGAATCTACCAGCACTGGCTGGAGGGAACCTTTAATGCCGTAAGCGCCGTTTACCAGGACAGTTTCAGGAAGCGGCCACTGCTGGGCGAGACCGATACATGGGTACATCAAGACAAACGTCCGTTGCAGGGACTGGGCACCTACATCCCCGGGCTGGCGCAGGATGGCATTACACTGGTATATGGCATGCAGCAGGCCTGGCTGGTGGACATGGACGGCACTATCCTGCATCGCTGGGCCGTTGACTATGATTCCCTGCAGTCGGACAGGAAACTGATACCCCGGTCCTATCCGGAGACCTACATATACTGGCACCAGGCCCGTTTATACCCGAACGGTGACCTGCTGGTCATGATCGACCAGTTCGACAAAAGCCCGAGCGGGCTGGCCATGATGAAAATCGATCGCGACTCAAAGGTGCTCTGGATATATCCGCATCATGTACATCATGATTTCAGCCTTGATGAACAGGGCAACATCTACGCGATTGACCAGAAAATCCGCAATGACCTGGTCGCCGGCCTGAACCTGGAAACCCCCTATCTGGATGACGGGTTACTAAAACTTTCCCCGGACGGCGAACCGCTTGACCGGATTTCCATCATCGACGCCTACGCCGGTACAGACTTTGCCAGTTTTTTCAACGGCAACAGCAGTTACCGGCAGGGTGATTATCTGCACACGAATGACGTTGACATGCTGGCAACCGGGCAACTCGGCAGTGCATCCACCAGCGTGCTGCTGTCGTTCAACGGCCTGAGTGCCATCGCCGTGATGGATCTCGACAGCCGGAAGATCACCAGGGCCTGGGCCGGGTACTGGCATCACCAGCACGACCCGGATCTGCTCGATAACGGCAATATCATCCTGTTTGACAACCTGGGGGCATGGAGCCCAGGGCAGAATGCCCGTGTCATTGAATTCAACCCGGACACCTATGAAATTGTCTGGGAATATCCAGGGAAAACCGGACAGCCCCTGTTCAGCACCTATCGCGGTCGCGAGCAGGTACAGCCGAACGGAAACGTCCTGATTTCCGAATTCGAGTCCGGCAGGCTGATCGAGGTAACGCGGGAAGGACAGCTGGTATGGGAATATTCGTGCCCTTTCCGTTCAGCGATCAATCCCGAATACGTGTGCAACTTTGTTGCCGGCAGGCGTTACCGCAGTGACGAGCTGGACTTTGTATTCAACGCGGGGCGTACTGAATGATGTCTTTCACGGGACCTTGTGTACCTGCATCATCAGAGGGGACATTCACAACCGGGCTGAATTTCGCCAGAAAGCCATCGATGCCGCAGGCAAACTCCGGTTAGACTGCACCCGGGACTTCTCAGCGCTTCGCCGGCTAGACAGACCGTGGGCTGGCAAGAAAGGAACGCTCGCCGACCAGCAACAGCACAACAAAATAGGTAACGCAGGCAGCCGCCCCCTGCAGCAACCAGTGCATGCTACTCATCAGGACGAATACCAGCGCCATGACGGCGCCGGCGAACAGTGGCCGCGGCAGGAATTCCAGCATACGCAAACGCCGCACATGTGTGGAAAAATACCAGGCAGAAGCTGTATACCACACTACTTCTGCACAAACCGTCGCAGTTGCCGCGCCTATCATTCCATACGCCGGAATCAGCACGAAATTAAGTATCACGTTTGCCGCTGTCCCGATAACGGCGCTATGCAGATCCTGTTTCTGATGATTTGCTGCGCACAATGACAAGCGTAACGGTCCGCGCAGCAGGATGATTGCCGCCGACCAGCAGATAATCTGCAGCACCAGCACAGAATCGGTGAAATCATCACCGTATAACAGCGCGATCACCGGGCGCGCCAGAAAGGTTCCGCCGACTCCTACCGGTATTGCAATGACGGCCGTCAGTTGCAGGGAGCGGGTAACCATCCTGTCAAAACCTCCCGCCTGGTCGCCATGTGCGCGCGAAAGCATGGTGAACAAACCCTGGAAGATAGTCGTCATCGCGGCAAGAAAGGCACCCACCGGCCGGTAGGCTGCACTGTACAGACCGACCTGTGTTGCCGTGGTCAGAAAACCCAGCAGCAGGGTATCGAAATTGAAGTTGAGCAACCCCAGCCCTTTCGACGCACCCAGCGTGAATGCAGGCAACAACATTTCCCTGGTGCCTTTCAGTGTCAACCGCAGTTTCAGGTCCGGTCGCTCGGCACGGACCTGACGATAGAGCCAGGCGGTCATTGCCAGGTTGCCAAGAAACTGGAACACCGGCACCCACAGGATATCCTGCGGCTGGCGGATGAAGATAAAAACCAGCACTGCAAACGTCACCTGGGCTGTCACCAGTCCCTTCGCCACTTGCTGCATCTTTTCCTGACCCATGAATATCCATTTAAGATCAATCGCTTCAGAGAGCAGAATCAGGCAATACAGAAATATCAGGGTGTGCAGCTGTGGATAATCAGGGAGCAGTGGCAGCAACAGGAAAAGCAGTGCGAGGCCGCATACAGCAAGCAACAACCGTACTGACAAGACCCGCCCGGCCAGATATTCAACGGACTTCCCGCGGGCGACCTCGCGCGTTGCCCACAGGTCCATGCCACCATCGGCCAGCAATTGAAGATAGGGAACGAATGCGACGGCAAACTCGAGGACACCGTAGGTCTCGACACCGAGCGTCCTTGCCAGATAAATAAATGCGAGGAAACTGAGCAGCTTTGCGAGAATATCTCCCACAAACAGCAATGAAAGGTTACGGGATGGTGTCATGTGCTGTGGCTTGGTCCCGGCTTTGCACGGGTCGCTGGAATTCTTTGCAGAGGTATGGTGTTACAACGGTGACTGTAATCCAGCCTATCATGGACTGCCCTGCCCCCGGTAGCAACCGCAGGCATCAGGTCGGCCATGGACAGTCATACGTGAATACTGACCCGGTGAGCGCTGCACCGGCATGGCCGTGGCCGCCCGCAGGCCATGACAGAGCAGCGCGACCACGACCCGTTTCGCAACTGGTACCAACCAGCCCTTCAGCAAGGCCTGCCCTCTGCCGAATGCAGCAGACAGCTGCAGATCCATATACACCGGATTACGGGCGGTTAACCGGGTGCCGCCAGGTTAGCCCTATGTTACTGTTGGCGGCGGTTTTACCAGGGGAATTCCGGTACTTCCCCGGACCCTTCAGGATGCGACACGGACATCGGCAGAACATCACAGATCAGCTCATGGTGATAACCGCAGGTTTACAAAAAGCCGGATTGACCTTCATCGGCACCGTGCTGGCTGCCTGGGCATTGCTGGATCCACATTTCAGGAATGCCGAGCAGCTGCTCAGTGCGCGAGCCTGTCTGCCGTTTGCCCTCTCCGCCAGCTGTCTCCTGCTGGCCGCAGCGGCTGGCAGAAAATGGCTGGGCACTGCTTTCTGGATGTCCGCGCTGGTTACCGGACAGGCCGCTGCCCTGCAATTGATGCAACCCACCGGACGCGTTGGTTATCAGCACTACCTGACCCCGGGCGATTTCCACACGGCGATGCAATTGTTTTGCATGCTGCTGATTGCAGTACAGGCCGTGACCGCCACCGTTGCCCTGGCTCCGGCACTGCCTGCGATACAGGGCCGGATAACATCGAGCCTGCGTAGCTGGCAACTTGCCGTGCTTGCGCTGCTGGTTGTGTTCGCCGCCTGCGCCCCGTCGCTGGATCCCGCCAACTACGCATTCGAATTGCTGCTTGCCGGTTTTATCCAGCTGACCGGCCTGCTAACCCTGGTTGCCCTGATCCGCAGCATCCCGCCCGACACGCTTGCGTATCTTCACCGGCGCCTGCTTGGCTGGGGAATACTGCCGAACTGCGACAGCCGGCCGGAACCCGGCGGTATTGACCGGTTCGCAGTGCTCTGCGCACTCTGGATTGTCGCCGCCAGCCTACTGCTGAGTATCTTTGCCTACGAACGACATCCGCATATCGCCGATGAAGTCGTGTACCTGCTGCACGCGAATTATTTCGCACAGGGAATGCTGGCGATGCCAGCGCCACCGGTGCCGGATGCCTTCAACATTGACCTGATGACCTACGATCCGGATCGCTGGTTCTCGGCATTCCCCCCCGGCTGGCCAGCGATGCTGGCCGTCGGCAGCTGGTTCGGCACCCCATGGCTGGTCAATCCACTGCTGGCCGGTCTGTGCGTCCTGCTGGCCTACGCGCTGTCACGGGAACTCTTTACACGCAGCACCGCACGCCTGATCGTGCTGCTGATGTCGCTCTCGCCCTGGTTCATCTTCCTGGCCATGAGTTTCATGGCGCATATCTTTACCCTCGCCTGCGTGCTGGCTGCCGGGTTGGCCGTCGCCCGGCTGCGTCGATGCGCGAGCCTGCTGCCAGCCGTCGTGGCCGGGACTCTGCTCGGCATCACCAGCCTGATTCGTCCGCTGGATGGCCTGGCTGCCGCCGCCGTGCTCGGATTGTGGTCACTCGGAACCAGCGGCTGGCGCAACCGGTTCGCGTATATACCGGTCTTCGTCCTGGCATCAATCGTGGTTGGCGCACTGGTACTGCCCTACAACGACCTGCTGACCGGTGATCCATTCCTGTTTACCGTGATGGCATACTTCGACCAGCACTACGCGGCCGGCGTCAACGCACTGGGCTTCGGACCCGACCGGGGACTGGACTGGCGCGGCATCGATCCGTTCCCGGGGCATGGCCTGCCCGATGTAGTGCTGAACAGC
>CAJQOV010000202.1 GCA_905480065.1 uncultured Gammaproteobacteria bacterium
GCCGGAAGCTGAGCGTTTCATCCTGTGCCTTGAGCAGCAGCAAGGCGTCCAGCAGCATCAGTTCCCGGCTCAGTGACTTGTCATCCAGCTCGAAGTCCTGCATGTAGGGTTTGGCATCGGTTTCCGGGTTGAAGCGATAGATGGAAATCTTCATGGCGTGATGCGATCTCCCTCAGTAGACACGCGGCTTGGGCGGGAATGATTCCACGGACATCGGTTTCATGCGCACCGGCTTGTAATCGATCATGTTGTTTTCCTTGTGATACAGGCTGTGGCGCAACCAGTTGACGTCATCGCGTTCCGGGTAATCGACCCGCGAATGAGCGCCGCGGCTCTCGTGCCGCTGCTGCGCGGACATGATGGTGGCGATGGCCACGTCCATGAGGTTCTCCAGTTCCAGTGCCTCGATACGCGCGGTATTGAATACCTGGCTGTGATCACGCAGCCGTACATCCGCCAGCCGTTGTTGCAGGGACAGTACCTTCTCCACACCTTCCTGTAATACCTGCTCGGTGCGGAACACGCCACAGTGTTGTTCCATGGTTTTGGTCAGCTGCTGGCGCAAGGCATCGACGGATTCCCCCTCCCCCTGCTGTTCCCAGCGTGCCAACCGTGCCAGGGAAGGCTCCAGAACCGTCTCAGTCAGTGGGCGGTGATAGCGGTTCTCGCCAAGGTATTCGATGATGCGATTGCCCGCCGCCCGGCCGAACACGATGATATCCAGCAGCGAATTGCCACCCAGCCGGTTGCCACCGTGTACCGATACGCAGGCACACTCGCCGGCAGCATACAGGCCCGGCAGCGGCTCTTCCGGGCCATGGTCGATCGGCACCACCACTTCGCCATAGCGATTGGTCGGGATGCCGCCCATGGTGTAGTGCGCGGTGGGAAATACCGGGACCGGTGCCTCGCACATGTCCACACCGGCGAAGGTCAGCGCCATGTCACGGATGGCGGGCAGGCGCTTTTTGATCAGGTTGCTGTCAAGGTGGTGCATTTGCAGCAGGACATGGTCACGGCCCGGACCACAGCCGCGCCCCTCGCGCACCTCGGTAACAATGGCCCGGCTGACCACGTCGCGGCTGGCGAGGTCTTTCGCGTGCGGCGCATAACGTTCCATGAAACGTTCGCCTGTGCTGTTGACCAGGTAGCCGCCCTCGCCGCGCGCGCCCTCGCTCAGCAGCATGCCCTTGCCGGCAATCCCGGTCGGGTGAAACTGGATAAATTCCATGTCCTGCAGCGGTACCCCGGCACGCAGCGCCATGGCCATGCCGTCACCGGTATTGATCAGGGCGTTGGTATTGGTTCGGAAGATCTGCCCGGCGCCGCCGGTGGCGAGCAGCGTGGTGCGCGCCTCGATGACCAGTTTTTCGCCGCTGGCGATATCGAGCACCAGTGCACCGAGGATAAAACCTTCGTCATCCAGCAGCAGGTCCACGGCGAAATATTCATCGAAGAAATGCGTGCGGGCGCGGATATTCTGCTGGTAGAGCGCCTGCAGGATGGCGTGCCCGGTGCGATCCGCCGCAGCACAGGTGCGTGCCGCCTGTTCGCCGCCGAAATTCATGCTCTGCCCGCCGAACTGGCGCTGGTAGATGGTGCCGTTGTCGAGCCGCGAGAACGGTACTCCGTAGTGTTCCAGCTCGTACACCGCACGCGGAGCGGTGCGGCACATGTACTCGATGGCATCCTGGTCGCCGAGGTAATCACTGCCCTTGACGGTATCGAACATATGCCAGTGCCAGTTGTCCGGGCGCACATTGGCCAGCGCGGCATTTACCCCGCCCTGCGCGGCCACGGTGTGGGAACGGGTCGGGAATACCTTGGACACCACGGCGACGTGGGTATCGGCGCGGGACAGTTGCAGCGCCGCACGCAGCCCGCCTCCGCCTGCGCCGATGATCAGCGTATCGAATTGCCGGCGCGGGATCGTCATGTCATGCCACTGGCCAGGATGAGGATGCGGACACCCCAGAAGCCACAGCCGATCAGCAGTAAGCCGATCAGTGTCAGCAGCAGCAGGCGCAAACCCAGGTGATGAATGTAATCCAGTATCACGTCGCGCAGCCCGACCCAGCCATGGATCAGCATGGCGAGAATGAATCCTGCGCTGGCAATCGCCACCAGCGGATCGGCAAACCAGGCGCGCCATTCGCTGTAGTCGGGGGCCGGATGCAGCCAGAAATAAACCAGCACAATGACCAGGTAGAGTCCGAGATACACCGCAGTGAAGCGTTGCAGCATCCAGGTGCGTAATCCGTCCACGTGGTAACTCATAGCACCCAGCCCAGGTAAAGCAGCGTTGCCAGCACCCCGGCGGCATTGACCAGCCAGGCACTGGCGCGCGCCCGTTTCAGTTGTACGCCGGCATCGAGGTCGATCAGCAGAAAGCGAATACCCGAAAACAGGTGATGAAATAGCGACCAGGCAATTGGCACGGAGGCAAGCTTGAGCAACGGGGATTGCAGCAGCTCGCCGACGCGCTGGAAACCCGCGGCATCCTGTAACGAGAGATCGAGCAGGTACACCAGCAAGGGAAAGGCGATGAACAGCAATACACCGGAGATGCGATGGCCGAACGAGGTCAGGGCGCCGACCGGAAACTGAATCCGGAGCAGGTTGAGGTAGACTGGAGCGGAGCGCCGTGTCGTCATGTGTTGATGATCTTCTGCCAGCCGTTTTTATACCATTGCTGGTAAGTGAAAACCAGTAAATCCACTGCCTCTCACCGTATACTGACAGCGGACATCGGCATGGAATAGAATTTGTAACGCTATGATCAGGGAGATTGCATGAAAAGCGAATGGAAGGATTTTCTGGTTGACGCCGGGGCGGAATTCAGTGACGACCGGGTAGCCCACTTCGGCAACCCGGTGCGCGAGCAACAGGCTGCCCTGGGCGGGCTGGTGTTTGCCGATCTCGAGTACCTGGGTGTCATTGCCGTGCATGGTACCGATGCCGCCAGCTTCCTGCAGTCACAGCTCAGTAACGATATCCGCTCGCTGGATGAACACGCGAGCCAGTTAAGCGCCTTCTGTACGCCCAAGGGGCGCATGCTGGGCCTGATGCGGATTTTCCGGTGCAATGACATCTATTACCTGCGGCTGCCGGCAGATACGCTGGAGGCGGTGCTGCAGCGCCTGCGCCTGTTCGTGATGCGGGCACAGGTCACGCTGGAAGATGTCAGCGAGAATTTCCTGCGCATCGGCGTCAGTGGTACCGATGCCCCGGAGCAAGTACACGCTGCCACGGGCGCATGCCCGGAAACGGTCAATGCCGTTGCGCAGCGTGGTGATTTCACTGTCATGCGGGTCCCCGGCCCGCAACCACGCTTCGAGATATTCGCCGCCTCCCTGCAGGCAGCCCGGCAATGCTGGGACACACTGAATGTGCGTGCTGCGCCGGCCGGAGAACCGGTGTGGCGGCTGCTGGAAATCCTGGCAGGCCTGCCGGCGGTTTTCGCTGCCACGCGGGAACGCTTTGTGCCGCAGATGGCCAACCTGCAGCTGATCGACGGAGTCAGCTTCAAAAAAGGCTGTTACCCGGGACAGGAAATCGTGGCGCGCATGCAATATCTCGGCACGCTGAAACGGCGCATGTATGCAGGACGCATTGCACTGGATGGCCAGGTGTTGCCAGGTGCGGAGCTGTTTTCCGGCCACGACGACAGTCAGCCGGTCGGCCAGATCGTCGATGCGCAGCCGCACCCGGATGGCGGCCAGCAGGCGCTTGCGGTATTGCAGATCCGGTCTGCGGAAGCGGACGATGCCTTTCTTGGCAGCGCTACCGGACCGGCCTTCGAGCTGGTTCGACTGCCCTATGACTTTGAGCCGGAATCGCGCCAGCAGCAGTAATCCGGCGTGGCATTGAACCAGTACCCTGTCAGACGTGTCGTACCACTGGCTGTAACCACGTCCGGCCCGGAGAGAATGCCATGAGAACTATCCTGTTACCCGCCCTGCTGATTATCGCTGCACTCTTGACGGCCTATCGTTTCTGGATGCCGGCACAGGCAGAAGCACCCGCCGGTTCCGGCGCGGACGCCATGGATAACCGGCAATTCGTATCTGCACCCGGTCGCTACAGCATCCCGGCCGAGGAAGTGCTGAAGCAGCGCCTGACGCCGTTGCAATACGAGGTCACGCAACACGAGGCAACCGAGCGCGCATTCCAGAATGAATACTGGGACAACAGGCAGGAAGGCATCTACGTCGATATCGTGTCCGGAGAACCGCTGTTCAGTTCCACCGACAAGTTCAAATCCGGTACCGGCTGGCCCAGCTTTACCCGGCCGATCCAGCAGGATGCGCTGGTGGAACACTCCGATACGCGGTTCTTTATCAAGCGCACCGAGCTGAAAAGCCGGATCGCCGGCTCACACCTGGGTCACGTTTTTACCGATGGTCCGCAGCCGACCGGCCTGCGCTACTGCATCAACTCGGCATCGCTGCGCTTTATCCCGCGTGAGCAACTGGCCGAGCAAGGATACGGAGAATACGAGAGGCTGTTTGGCGAGGCCGAGGTAAAGTAGCCAGGGGGACGTCGTGTTGCAGCAGCCTGCGGATGTGACAAACCCGTATGGTGAATCAGATCAACCCGGGTTTGCTAGCGATTCAGCACATCCCCGCAACCCCGGTAGCCGGTGCCATCGAAGGACACGATCACCGTAACCTCGTGGGACTTGCCGGTTTTGCTGTCCTGGCAGGCATCCCCCTTGACGAACACGGTCAGCTGATGGTGTTCATCCGGCACCCGGTAGATGGAGGTGCGCTCAGCAGTACGCAGGGTTGGCCCGTTGGCGGGATAACGATACGTGGTGGTTTCACCGGCCAGTGTCAATGTCAGCCTGTTCGCCTCTGCAGGGATCTCGAGCGTCCAGTCCGGGTCGTTGCCGTAGGCCTTGATATGCAGGCTCTGCGACAGTTCATCATAGGCGCCCGCGGTACCGGACAGCAGCACCAGTAATCCGGCCGTGATGGATGGTGTAATCTTTCTTGATAGCTGCATGGTCTTTCTCCTTGGCGGATCAGTGCACAGATTATTTGTATACCGCGCGCGCAGCGTCCACTGCAACACCCGATATGATCGGCGCACGCATGCTGCTCAGCACAGCATCCAGCGCGCCGAGACAAAACAGTACGTTGGTCTGGCTGCTGGCATAACCCATTAACCCGACGCGCCAGATCTTGCCGGCCATGGCACCCAGGCCGGCGCCAATTTCCAGGTTGTATTCTTTCAGCAGGATGCTGCGCACGGCGGCTTCATCGACCCCTTCCGGGACAGACACCGCGTTCAGCTGTGGCAGACGCTCGCCTTCCGGTACCACGAATTGCAGCCCCATCGCCTCGAAGCCGGCGCGCAACGCGTTATGATTTTTCTGGTGGCGCGCCCAGGAATTCTCCAGGCCTTCTTCCTGCAGGATGACCAGCGCCTCGTGCAGTGCGTACAAGGTGTTGACCGGTGCGGTATGGTGATAGGCGCGCTTGCTGCCACCGCCCCAGTAACCGAGAATCAGGTTCAGGTCGAGGAACCAGCTTTGCACCTTGCTCTTGCGCGTGGTAACGCGTTCGATCGCCGCCTTGCTGAAGGTGACCGGCGACAGGCCCGGTACGCAGGACAGGCACTTCTGGGTGCCGGAATATACCGCATCGAGTTCCCATTCATCGACCAGCAGCGGGGATCCGGCCAGCGAGGTGACGGTGTCGGCAATGACCAGGCAACCGTGTTCGTGCGCCAGTGCAGCAATGGTCTTGGCATCGGAGATTGCGCCGGTGGAGGTCTCGGCATGCACGAAGGCCACGACCTTCGCATCCGGGTTGGCCTGCAGTGCGGCCCGCAGCTTGTCCGGGTCCACGGCAGTGCCCCAGGCGTCCTCGACCATCACCGCGCTGCCGCCACTGCGTTCAACGTTTTCCTTCATGCGGCCGCCGAACACACCGTTCTGGCAGACGATTACCTTGTCGCCGGGCTCGACCAGGTTCACAAAGCACATCTCCATGCCCGCCGAACCCGGCGCCGAAACCGGCATGGTGAGTTCGTTGTTGGTGTTGAAGGCGTAACGCAGCATCACTTTCATCTCGTCCATCATGGTGACGAACACCGGATCCAGATGACCCAGCGTCGGGCGTGACATGGCCTCGAGAATGCGCGGGTTGACGGTGGACGGGCCGGGGCCCATCAGGGTCCGGACGGGGGGATGGAAAGACTGAATGGTCATTACTGGCCTCGTGGTTACATTCGGGTTTGCGGTGACAAAACAGGGCGTGATTCTAGCATCATCCCGCGCAGTTCAGGCAAAGAATCCCGTGCTTTTGCCGGCCCTGGCTGCGGCATCCGTGGCGTGGTTGCAGCTTCGCACCGGGGCTTCAGGCTGCTGGTCGCGCCCAGTCAGAATATCCATTCATCCAGGTACTTGCGTGGCATTGATTGCATTATACGTTAACTGTTTCAGAACAGCAGGTTGGCAAAACGGTCCGTTTCCTGATGCGGTGCTGCTGGCTGGAATCGCGCCGGCGCGGGAACGAGCGCCGGCTGCCGGCAATCGAGTTCAGGCAAGGCTCATTGGCTCACGTTCCCCGCGTACAGGAAGCAACGCACCGGGTGTAGTTCGGTCCCGAAAGCAGGCGGGTAGGTTTGACGGCACTGCGGCATGGCCTGTGCACAGCGCGGATGGAAATGGCAGCCAGCCGGCGGATTGGCCGGTGACGGCAGATCACCGGTGAGGCGGATGATCTCGCGTCCGGAATCGACGTCGATCTGTGGCACCGCCGATAGCAGCGCGCGGGTATAGGGATGCTGCGGGTTTTCCAGGATTTCGCCGACCGGCCCTTCCTCGACGATGCGGCCCAGGTACATGACGGCGACGCGGTCGGCCAGATAGGACACCACGGAAAGATTGTGCGTGATGAACAGGTAGGACAGGCCCAGCGTGTTCTGCAATTGTTTCAGCAGATTGAGGATCTGCGCCTGCACGGAGACATCCAGCGCGCTGGTGGGTTCATCACAGATCACCAGTTGCGGATCCACCGCGAGTGCGCGCGCGATGCAGATGCGCTGGCGCTGGCCGCCGGAAAACTCGTGCGGGTAACGCTGTACGATATCGGCCGACAGGCCTACCTGTGCAAACAGCTGTTCCACCCTGCTACGGCGTTGCTCACGCGTGCCGCCGATGCCCTGCGCGATCATGCCCTCCTCGACGATGTCGCCGACCATCATGCGCGGGTTCATCGAGGAATACGGATCCTGGAAGATGAACTGGAATTTTGCGCGCAGGCGGCGCAGCTCGCTGCCGGACAGGCGGGTAAGTTCTGTAGCGCCGAACTGTACACTGCCGGCGGTCGGGCGGATCAGTTGCAGGATGCCCTTGCCCACCGTGGTCTTGCCACAGCCGGATTCGCCGACCAGCGCCAGCGTGCTGCCGCGCGGGATTTGCAGTGAAATCCCGTCCACGGCATAGACGTGGCCGGCGACGCGCCGGAACACGCCACGGTGGATCGGGAAATGCACCTTGAGATCGTCGACCTGCAATAACGCCTTGCCATCCTGCTGGTTCACGAACGGTGCCGGTATCGGGAGCAGCGCTTCCCGCAACGGCGGCATCCCGGGATGGTCGGCCTCGCGGTGACAGCGTGCATGCCCCCCGTTCGCGACCGTGTTCCAGGCCGGCACATGATCACGGCAATAGTCCCAGCCGGCCTCGCAGCGATCGACAAAGCGACAGCCGGTAAAGACAACGTTCAGCGGCGGCACGGTACCGGGAATGGTGGCCAGTGCCTGTTCCCGCTTGCGCACATCGGGCAGGGATTCAAACAGCTTGCGGCTGTAGGGGTGGCGCGGGTCGCGGAAGAAATTCTCCCGGTCGGCCTCTTCGACCAGTTGCCCGGCATACATCACGGCCACCCGGTCCGCCATGCCGGCGACAATACCGAGATCATGGGTAATCAGCAGGATTGCCATACCGGTGTCCTGCTGCAGTTTTTGCAATAACTCGAGTACCTGTGCCTGGATAGTGACATCCAGCGCAGTGGTCGGCTCATCGGCAATCAGCAGGTCCGGTTCACCGGCGAGTGCAATGGCAATCATGATGCGTTGCTTCATACCCCCCGAGAGTTGATGCGGATACTCGCCCTTGCGGCGGCGTGCATCGGGGATGCCGACGGCATCGAGCAATTCCAGTACCCGGTCCGCGGCAACGCGTCCTTTCATCGCATGATGCTGGCGCAGCACTTCGGCAATCTGGTCGCCGACCGTCAGCACCGGATTGAGCGAGGTCATCGGTTCCTGAAAGATCATGGCGATGCGCCGGCCACGCACCCGGCGCATGCCGGATTCCGGCAAGGCGGTAATGTCCTCGTCACCCAGCCACACGCGGCCGCCCGTGATGCGGCCGATCGGTTGCGGCAGCAGGCGCAGGATGGCCAGCGCCGTCATGGATTTTCCGCAACCGGATTCGCCGAGCAGCGCAAAGGTCTCGCCCGGCCGGATGCTGAAGCTGACCTCATCCACCGGGCGGATGGCGCGACTGCCCTGGCCCAGCTGTACGCTGATATTTTCGACTCGCAGCAAGGGAGGTTTCATGTCGTTCATGGATCAGCGTGCCCGGGTGCGTGGATCGAAGGCATCACGCACCGCGTCGGAGAAAAGATTGGCTGCCAGCACCAGGGTAAACATAAACAGGAACGCGGACAGCAGCGACCACCACACCACCGGTTCGCGCGCCATTTCCAGCCGTGCGCCGTTGATCATGTTACCCCAGCTGTTCATGGTCGGGTCCACGCCGACACCGACATAGGACAGCACCGCCTCGGCCAGCACCAGTCCGCTGAAATCCAGCACCACGGTAATCAGCACGATGTGCATGACGTTGGGCAGGATGTGGCGCGTGATGATCCGCGCATGGGATACCCCGAATGAAACCGCCGCCTGGATGTATTCGGATTCACGCAGCTTCATCGATTCTCCGCGCAGCAGCCGGCACAGGCCGGTCCAGCTGGTCACCCCGAGGATGATACACAGGAACAGCAGGCGGATATCGGCGCGTTCCACCGTGGTCTCGAACAGCTCCGGGTGGTTGTTGATATAGACCTGCAGCATCAGGATGGCGGCCGCGATCAGCAACACGTGGGGAATGGAATTGAGCGTGGTGTAGATGTACTGCACCACGTCATCGATCCAGCCGCGTGCGTAACCGGCGATAATGCCCATGAAGATGGCGAAGGGCAGCATGACCAGCGTGGTCAGGGTGCCGATCAGCAGACCGGTGCGGATACTCTTCAGTGACAGGTAGAACACATCCTTGCCCACCTTGTCGGTACCCAGCACGTGATAAACCGTGGCCAGGTGCATGGCCAGCAGGATGCACAGGACCAGCAGTGACAGGGTCGCCAGGATCGTACGCCAGGGCATCTGGGTCTGGCCGCTTGCAATCTTTCGCAGCATGACAGCGGTCGTGGTACCGCCGCGGCGTGCCAGCAGGGCTGCGGTGAGCAGCAGCAACAGGGCGCCGATCAGTATGGTTTCCGCCACGGCCTGCAGGCTGCGCTGCAGGATATCCTGCGAACGATCGAGCCCGCTGCCCTGCAGGTGACTGCCGCCGTAGCGCAACGCCGGGTAGGCGCGTAGCGTGCTGCCGTCATCCTGTTCGATCGTTTCCCGGGCGTAGAGATGCGTGGCAAACGGAGCGGAGTAGGTCTTTTCCTCCTGGGTGCGTAACGGTCCGGCCAGGACATCCAGTACGCTCAGTACCTCGACCGCGTAGTGCGTATCCGTGCCGTTACCGGCATCCTTCAGTGGGGCGCGGAAATGCATGGAATCGAGCAGGCCGGTCAGCACAAAGGCAAGCAACACCATGCTGCAGGCGGCCGCAATGCGGCCCTGCACTACCCGCGCCCATGGCTCGCGCAGATGCGGCTTGCTGCGAGCATAGAAAGCGAACGCCAGTACCAGCAGGGTCAGCAGGAAAATCAGCGTGTCGGTCCACAGCAGTACCGGCTTGATCATGACAGGCGCACCCGCGGATCAACGATGGTATAGGTAATATCCACCAGGATCAGCCCGACGATGTAGAGCACGGAGCCCAGGAACACCATCACGCGCACCACGGCGAAATCCTGCTTGTTGATCGCATCGATGGTATAGCTGCCCAGCCCCGGTATGGAAAAAAACGACTCGGTCAGCAGGCTGCCCATGAACAACAGCGGCAGTACCACCACAACACCGGTCACGATCGGGATCATTGCGTTACGCAGCACGTGGCGGAACATCACCAGCGACTCGGACAGGCCCTTGGCGCGGGCGGTGCGCACGAAATCCTTGCCAGCCTCTTCCAGGAAGAAGGTACGGTACCAGCGCGAGCCGGAGCCGATGCCGCTGATCACGCCGATCAGCACCGGCAGGATGATGAACTTGATGCCATCGAAGCCACCGGCATAGCCCGAAATAGGCATCAACCGGAACAGCTTGGCCAGCAGGAACTGCCCGCCAATGATGTAAAACATGCCGGATATCGACATCAGGATCACGCACAGGATAACGCCGGACACATCCACGTAGGTGCCACGGAAAAAGGCCATCAGCATGGCGAAGCTGATATTGGCGAGCAGGCCGACCAGCAGCGCGGGGATGGCAATCGCCAGGCTGGGTAGCATGCGCTGGCTGATGTCGTAGCTGATATCGCGCCCGTCGTCGGAAAACCCGAAATCAAATGCGAACAGCTTGACCGATTTCTCGAAGAAGATGGTATCGGTGAGCTGGCTGACCCCGTCTGCGGCGCTGTTCAACAGCAAGGGTTTGTCATAGCCATGATCGACCTTCCATTTCTCGATGGCTTCTGCCGTGACATGTTTCATGCCGAGGTGCAGGCGGGCCATGTCATCCGGAGAATTGACCACGAAAAACAGGTAAAAGGTCAGCACATTCACACCGATCAGGATCGGGATCGCGTAGGCGACGCGGCGGACGATGTAGGCAAACATCAGTGCGCCCCGGGCACAGCGGTCTGCCGTTGCCGGCGCCGGTAACCGACCAGGGCCGGCAGAATTACCGCCAGCAACATCAGCACGAACGCATACAGCGGCCACAACACCGGCCGGTTCCAGCTGGCTTGCAGGCGGGCGCGCAACTCCGGTTCAATGCGCTTGTACTTGAGTCCGTTATTCGCCATCAGGTTGGGCTTGGCATTTTTATACCAGGCATGGTGCAGGGAAAACTGTTTGGGGAATAACCCCCACACCCAGGGTGCATCCTGCCGGGCGATGGCGGTCATCTGCTCGATCAGGCGCGCCCGTTGCGGCGAATTCTCCATGCTCTTGACCTGCTCGAACAGGCGATCGAAGTCCGGGTTCGTGTAGTTCGCGGCATTTTCCCCGTTTTTGCCCACCTTGCTGTTCGGGCCGTAGAGCAGGAACAGGAAGTTCTCCGGGTCCGGGTAGTCTGCATTCCAGCCCCACTGGAAGATCTGTGCCGTGCCTTTCAGCATCTTGTCCTGGAAGCGATTGTAATCGGTGGCACGAATCACCAGCTGCAGGTCGAGCTTGGCAAACTGCTTGGTCAGCCAGTCCAGCCGTGCCTTGGCATCCGGCCCCACCGCGGCAGTATCGAAATTCAGTACCAGTGGCTTGCCGGTCTCGACGTCACGTCCGTCCGGATAGCCCGCCTCGGCCAGCAGGCGGCGCGCCTCCTCGATGGGCTTGCGCCGTGGTCCCTGTGGCGTGACGTCATACATTACGCTGTTGATCCCGGCCGCACCCTCCACGTAGCCAAAGATGCCGGGCGGGATCATGCCCTGGGCCGGAATGCCACGGCCATTAAGGAATATCGAGATATATTCCTCGGTATCGATTGCGATCGAAATGGCCTGGCGCAGCTTGCGCGCGTTTTCGGAGAAGCCACCCACCACCGGGTCGAGCATGTTGAATCCGGTATAGGAAATGGAGGTCGCCACGGCAGTGTTCAGCTGGATGCCCTGTTGCTGCATTGCATCGGTCAGGCTGACTTCCCCGCCGGCACCGATGCTGATGGCCTGGTCGAAGCTGTCAGAGGTGATTCCCGAGGAGTCATAGTAACCCTGCAGGAATTTGTTCCAGTACGGGATATCCTCTTTCTCGAGACTGAACACGATACGGTCGATGAACGGCAGCGGCTTGCCGGCGTCATCCAGCAGGCCCGCGGCGCGGTCCGACGGTTCACCCTGCTGCGGATAATTCTCGCCGTGGAAATTCGGGTTGCGTTCCATCACCATCTGCCGGTTCGGGTTATTGATGGTCAGCATGTACGGGCCTGTTCCCACCGGGTACCAGTCGAGAGTGATGTTGCGTTCCGACATGCCGGCCTGTGCATAAAAGGCATCGACCTCCGCGGGTACCGGCGCAAAAAACGGCATCGCCAGCCAGTACAGTAACTGCGGGTACTTGCCGTGGATGCGGATGCGGTAGCTGTATCGATCCAGTTCCTGCACGCCTTCGAGTGGGTAACCGCTCAGGTCCAGGTACACACCCTGCCCCTGTTCTGCGGCCAGTTTCACCCAGGCCTGCTCCAGCGTGGCGGCATAATCTTCCAGGCCCGCAATATACTCGCTCATCAACCCGAAAATGGGCGAATGCAGCTTCGGGTGTGCCAGGCGCTTGATCTGGTAAACATAGTCGGCGGCCACCAGTTCACGCGAACCGGTCGCGCTGAAATCGCCGAGGGTATGAATACCGTCAAGGTCGGCGGCGGTCAAATGCCCGTACAACAGGTTTCCCTGTGCATCGCGGGCAAACGCCGGGTGTGGTTGATAGTGGATGCCAGGCAGGATGTGAATGTCGTATTCACTGAAGGCAATCTGCCCGGTGGGGGTATCCTCCGGCAGTGAGTTGCCCTGCTCATCCAGGTAGCGAGCCTGTGGCACGGCAGTGGCTGTCAGCGGGATCAGCTCGTAGGGACGCTTGAGATAGTGATATTGCAGTGGCGGTTCGTAGATCTGGCCGGTAAACAGCACCTCGTTGGAGCTGTAGGATTGTGCCGGATCCAGGTGATTGGGGCGCTCACTGAACGAGGCATAGTAAATATTCCTGGCGGCATCTGCGGCGGAATACGGTCGATTCCAGGGCTGGCCGTCGCAGGCGGCAAGTGCCAGCAGCAGACCACACAGCAGCGCAAGTCTGGTTTGCCACTGGTGCTTGTTGTGTGATCGGTCAGGCTGCATGAGCGGCTATTATAATGAGCGAAGCATCCGGATTCATGCTTTTCCGGCTCTTCAACTGAACAGGGTTTTCCGGTAACGTAGCGGCCTTCATTCCTAGTTCCGGGCATCCGCCCATGCGCAGTCCCGGACCACCATCACTGCAGGATACAGATATGGGATTCTTGAACGGTAAACGTGCATTGATAGTCGGCCTGGCGAGCAACCGCTCAATCGCCTGGGGTATCGCACAGGCCATGCGCCGTGAGGGTGCGGAGCTGGCATTCAGCTACCCGAACGAAAAAATGGGTGAGCGGGTCACCAAGATGGCAAAGGAATGCGGTTCCGATATCGTACTGCCGTGCGATGTGAGCAGTGACGAACAGATTGCGGCGTTGTTCGATGGACTCGCCAAGCGCTGGGACGGGCTCGACATCATCGTACACTCGGTGGCATTTGCGCCAGCGGAGCAGCTGGCCGGTGATTTTCTGGAATGTGTTACCCGGGAAGGATTTGCCATTGCCCATGATATCAGTGCCTACAGCTTTGCGGCGCTGGCCAAGGCCGGGCACCCGCTGATGAAAGGTCGCAATGGATCCTTGCTCACCCTCAGCTACCTGGGTGCGGTAAAGACCATCCCGAACTACAACGTCATGGGGGTCGCCAAGGCGAGCCTGGAAGCGACGGTACGTTATATGGCCCAGAGCCTGGGCCCGGAAGGAATTCGGGTTAACGGCATTTCGGCCGGACCAATCCGGACCCTGGCCGCGTCCGGGATCAGCAACTTCCGCAAGCTGCTGGATAACTTTGCCCGCGCTGCGCCATTGCGTCGTAATGTCACCATCGAGGATGTCGGCAATGCGGCGGCCTTTCTGTGTTCCGATCTCGCAGCCGGGATTACCGGGGAAATTACCTACGTTGACTGTGGCTACAGTACCATCGGGATGGCGCCCATCAAACAGGACGATTGAGCTGTGCATCGTTCAGGATGCCCGTTTCCCCTTCCAGCCGGCCAATCAGTACCGCACCACAGGAATCGCTGAATACATTTACGCTGGTACGGCACATATCCAGCACCCGGTCCACGGCCAGTATCAGGCCCACTGCCTCGACCGGCAGGCCGATCGCAGTCAGGATGATAGTAATCGCAACCAGACTGGCCGAGGGGATGCCGGCAACACCGATCGAGGTCAGCAGCGCCACCATCACCACGGTGAACTGGGTGGCAAATCCGAGTTCGATCCCGTACGCCTGGGCGATGAACATGGCCGCGACACATTCATAGAGTGCGGTCCCGTCCATGTTAACGGTAGCGCCCAGCGGCAGCACAAAGCTGGTTACACGATTGGAAACACCGGCTCTTTTTTCCACGCAGTCCATGGTCAGTGGCAGCGTGGCGGATGATGATGCGGTGGAAAATGCGGTCAGCAGGGCCGGCGCCATGGCCTTGAAATGGCGTGCCGGGCTCACCCTTGCAAACAGCTTCAGCATCAGCGGCAAGGTAATCAACAGGTGCGTTGCCAGCGCGCCAAGTACAGTAAGAAAGAACACCATCAATGGCAGGAATACCGCAATGCCGGTAGTGGCAACCACCTTGGCCACCAGCGCAAAAACACCAATTGGCGCAAAGCCCATTACCCAGTCGGTAATCTTCATCATTACCGCAAACACACCCTGCCAGAAGTCTTTCAGCACGCGTGCCGGCTCACCGCTAATACGGGTCATGAAATAGCCGAATAGCAGGCTGAAGAAGATCAGCCCCAGCATCTGGCCCTCCGCAGCGGCAGAGACAATATTGGGCGGAACCATCCGGACAAAGATATTGACCACCTCACCCATACCCTGCCCTTGCACTGCGCCGGCAATAGCACTGGTGTCAGTCTCGGAGAGCCCGATTGCATCGCGGGCCGGCACACCGTCAATAATGCCGGGCTGCAACAGGTTTACGGCAGTCAGGCCAACCAGGATGGCCAGCATGCTGGTGAGCAGGTAATACAGCAATGTCTTGCCGCCAAGACGTCCCATGGACTCGCCATCGCCCATTGCCGACACGCCGGTTATGATCGAGGAAAATATCAACGGCACGATCAGCATTTTCAGGGCATTCATGAACAGGGTGCCCAGGAAGGTATAAATTGCCAGCACCGGTACACCGAGCAGCGAGCTGTCAGTGCCACTTAACGTACCTGCAAGGACCGCAAGCAACAATGCCAACAGTATTTGCCAGTGCAGCTTCAGTGTCCTGTATCCTTTGTCATTGTGCAGCGGCCGGTATGGTTACTGTGCAGCTGTTTCCGGAACCTGGATGTCCGCACTGGCCTTGAGCTCGCTTAGCACCATTTGCATTTCGTTGGTGCCGAGTACCTCATTCAGTGACCGCCACGCCTGCTTGCGGGCGGATTCCGTTAATTCGTCGTAGTTCCCGTCCTGTACTTCCTCAAGGGACAGTAACACGTAACCACCCTGAGGCTGCAGGAACCCGTCAAACACGGGCTTGCCGGGCTCTGCCCGGGGCAAGGCAAATGCCTTGCTGACCAGGAATGGCGAAGGATTGCCCGAGTTGCGCGGCAGTAACATGGTGTTTTCGAGCTTCAGGTTTCGTGTCTGTGCAATCGTCTCCAGGCTTGCCTTGCCGCCCGACAGTTCGGCGAGCAACTCAGTCCCCTGAGTCTGCAGCAGGCGGGCGGCGGCATCCTTGCGTGCTGCTGCCGCAACCTGGGCATGAATGTCAGCCAGCGGAGGCAGCGCAGCCTGCTGGTGTTCCAGCACGCGCAGCACCAGCACATGGTCTTCACCAATCTCGATGGGCTGACTGTTGTTGCCGCTCTTCAGTACATCATCACTGAATGCTGCAGCAATCACCTTGGGATTATTGGCTATGCCAGTGCCGCCGGATCGACCAATCCAGTCGGATTCCTGTATCTTCAGTTCCGTTGCGGATGCCACGCCTTGCAGTGAGTCGGGTTGTTCGAACGCCAGGTTGGCGAGATTTTCCATCTTTTCGAAGTACAGGTCGTTGCGCTCGCTGGCAAGCAATAGGCTTGTCAATTCATCCCGAACTGCCTCGATCGGTGTTGCCACCTCCGGCACAATGCCAAGCAACTCGATAATATGATATCCGTAGGAAGACTGAACCGGCTGGGTGCGTTCTCCCTCCTTCAGTGCAAACACGGCTTGCTCAACTTCGGGCACCATGATGCCCCTTCCGAAGGTGCCAAGATCGCCACCTGCTGGTGCCGAGGACGGGTCATCGGAAAGCTCACCGGCGAGCACGGCAAAATCCTCGCCGCTGTCCAGACGTTTGGAAATCCCGACCGCCTTTTCGTGTGCAGCTGCCAGGTCAGTTGCGGTGTCACTGTCAGCCGCGACCAGGATATGGCGGGCATGGCGCTGTTCCGGTGTTACATATTTTTCGTGATGTTCTGCATAAAGCGCCTTGAGCTGGTCTTCATCTGCGGCCTGCTGCAAATCGAGTTCCGCGGCATTCAATTCCAGATACTGGACCTTGACACGTTCCTCGGTCATGAATTGTTCTTTATGATTCTGGTAATAGTCCTGAATATCCTGTTCACTCAGCGTCAGCTGGTCTTCAATTGAAGATTCCGGCACTACCAGGTAATTGAAACGACGCTGCTGGGCCTGCAGTTTATATGCGCGTCGTAGTGTGTCTTCAGTTCCAGTCGCGGTGAGGATGATGCCCGCCTTCAACTGGTTGGCAGTAATTTCCTTCATCAGGCGCCACTCAAACTCCCCCGGCGTCATGCCCTGATAACGCAGTATCTGCGCATACTGGTCTTTGGAAAACACACCCTCTTTCTTGAACCCGTCAACTGACGCAATCTGCGAGGCCAGGACTTGTTCACTGGCTGAAAGACCGGCGGATTCCGCGGCCTGAACGACAAGCTCTTCGTTTATAAGCGTGGTCAATGCATTCTTCTTGAGCATCGACTCATCAATCAGATCAGGGTCAAAATTGTTACCCAGCGCCTGCTTCATGCGTGTCATCAATTGTTCATAGCTGCGCTGTTGCTGGGTGCGGCTGATCTCGACATCGTTCACCTTGGCCGCGTAATTTACGGCACTCGTTTGCAGGTAGGAATCCAACCCAAAAAAGGCGAAGGTGACTATCAGCAGGGCAAGCACGACCCAGCCAACGATCCCCATCACTCGATCACGGATAGCCTGTAGCATATTCAGTCTCTCGGATGCCGAACACGAAGTGGTTTTTGCAGTTTACAATAAACAAAGAAAGGGCACCCTCGCGGGCGCCCTTCTTTATTGTAATGGCGGAGTGGACGGGACTCGAACCCGCGACCCCCGGCGTGACAGGCCGGTATTCTAACCAGCTGAACTACCACTCCTGATCCTTGGTGGGTGCTGAGGGGATCGAACCCCCGACATTCGCCTTGTAAGGGCGACGCTCT
>CAJQOV010000203.1 GCA_905480065.1 uncultured Gammaproteobacteria bacterium
CCAGGGACGGACTCGGTAGAGCGAAGCAGGAGCCAGAGCCGAGAGCAACGCAGGAGCAGTTGCCGAGGGGGTCAAATCAAACCAACCGCATCGGCCTGCATGCCAAAGCAGACGCTGTTCAGAACCGCTTCAGATTTTCTCGTGACGCAGCCGCAACGCATTGCTAATCACCGACACCGAACTGAAGCTCATGGCCGCCGCCGCCAGCATGGGTGACAGCAACACGCCGAACAGCGGAAATAACACGCCTGCCGCGACCGGCACCCCCAGCGAATTGTAGACAAAGGCAAAGAACAGGTTCTGGCGGATATTGCGCATCACTGCGCGGCTCAGTCGCCGCGCGCGCACAATGCCGCGCAGGTCGCCCTTCACCAGCGTGATACCGGCACTTTCCATGGCGATATCGGTGCCGGTCCCCATGGCAATACCGACATGGGCCCGGGCCAGCGCCGGCGCATCGTTGATACCATCGCCGGCCATCGCGACGGTGCGCCCTTCCGCCTGCAGTTGCCGGATGATCTCGGCCTTGCGCTCCGGCAGAACCTCGGCCTCAACCCGCTCGATACCCAGCTTGCGCGCCACCGCTTCGGCCGTGGTGCGGTTGTCGCCGGTCAGCATGACAACCTGCACCCCGGCCGCACGCAGGTCACGGATGGCCTCCGGCGTGGACGCCTTGATCGGGTCGGCCACCCCGATCAGTCCGGCGAGTTTGCCATCAATCGCCACGTACAGGACGGTCTGGCCCAGCGCACGGCCGGCCTCGGCAATTTGCGAAAAACCGGCCACTTCAATGCCCACGTACCCCATCATCCCGGCATTGCCCAGCACCACGCGATGTCCCGCCACCGTCCCGCTGACGCCCTGACCGGTGCTGGACGCAAAGTCATCGGCCGGACTCAGCACAATCCCCCGGTCCTGCGCGCCATGGACCACGGCCTCGGCCAGCGGGTGTTCGCTGGCGTGTTCCAGGCTGGCGGCCAGTCGCAATACGTCCTGTTCGACAAAACCGTTGGCAACGTTCAGCGCAACCAGCTGCGGCCTGCCCTCGGTCAGGGTGCCGGTCTTGTCCACCACCAGGGTGTCCACGCGCTCCATCACTTCCAGTGCCTCGGCGTTCCTGATCAGCACGCCCAGCATGGCGCCCTTGCCGGTGCCGACCATGATCGACACCGGCGTGGCCAGCCCCAGCGCACAGGGACAGGCAATGATCAGTACCGCCACGGCATTGATGATGGCATGCGCCAGGCGCGGCTCCGGCCCCCAGCCCAGCCACACGGCAAACGTGACCACGGCAACCAGAATCACCGCCGGTACAAAGTATCCCGCGACACTGTCCGCGAGTTTCTGGATCGGCGCACGCGAGCGCTGCGCCTCGCTCACCATGCGCACGATCTGCGCCAGCAGGGTGTCGGCACCGACCTTTTCCGCGCGCATCAGCAGACTGCCGGTACCATTTACCGTCGCACCGATCAGTCGTGCGCCGACCTCCTTCGCCACCGGGATGGGTTCGCCGGTGACCATCGATTCATCCACCGCACTGCCACCCTGCGTCACCACACCGTCCACCGGCACCTTGTCACCCGGACGGATACGCAACACATCGCCCGGTTGCACCTGCTGCAGGGGAATGTCTGCCTCGCTGCCATCGGCACGCACGATGCGCGCGGTATCCGGCGCCAGCCCGAGCAGCAAGCGGATGGCGGCACCGGTGCGGCTGCGCGCACGCAGTTCCAGCACCTGCCCGAGCAGTACCAGCGCCGTGATCACGGCGGCCGCCTCGAAGTACACCGGCACAGTGCCGACTGCGTGTTGCATGGCGGGTGGGAACCAGGAGGGAAACAGCAGTGCCACCATGCTGTAGCTCCACGCCACGGCCACGCCCAGGCCAATCAGGGTAAACATGTTGAGGTTCCTGCTGCGCAGCGACTGCCAGCCGCGCACGAAGAACGGCCAGCCACCCCACCACACCACCGGCGTGGCCAGCACGCATTCCGCCCATTGCACCGTTTTCATGGTCAATGCAGCCGGCAGCCAGGCGGGCGCCAGGTCCGCCACCATGGCCAGCACAAATACCGGCAGTGCCAGTAGCGTGCAGATCCAGAGGCGCCGTGTCATCAGGTCCAGCTCGGTCGTGTCTTCAGTCACCGCAACGCTGCGCGGCTCCAGTGCCATGCCGCACTTCGGACAACTGCCCGGATGATCCTGCACCACCTCCGGGTGCATGGGACAGGTATATTCGGTACGCGTAGCCGCGGCAACCAAAGGCTCCAGCGCCATGCCGCACTTCGGGCAACTGCCGGGATGATCCTGCACGATTTCGGGGTCCATCGGACAGGTGTACGCGGTGGCATCGGTGCTGCAGGTCGTACCGCAGGCCGTGGCTGGCGCGCCCGCCGTCCCCTGCGCCGACAGAAACTGCCCGGGCGCAGCGCGAAATCGCTCCATGCAAGCGGGACCGCAGAAGTAGTACTGGCTGCCCTGGTGTGCGAGTTGATGGATGGTATCGGCACTCACGGTCATGCCGCAGACCGGATCGGTGAGCGGCGTGGCCTGCGCGGACTGCAGGTAGTGATCGGGTGTGGCGAGAAACTTCTGCCGGCAGCCGGCACAACAGAAAAAGTAGTCTGCACCGGCATAGGTATACCGGTGCTCGCTTGCGGTACTGACCTGCATGCCGCAAACGGGGTCAATTGCACTTGCCACTTTCACCTCTGTCAAACCAGCCACCCACACTTGCGTCGACACAACGAAGCAGAAACAAGTATAGCTGTGCCTGACTTGGACAGGTAAGAAAGGTGGATAACCACGACATATTGATTTGCACCCAAAACTGACCCACTAGAGCCGGATATTTGCATCTAATTTTGACCCACCTACAACTCAGCCTGCAACGAGACATTGCAGGAGACAACAGGAGTGATCGACGTGGCGTGATTAAGTGTAATCAGGCGGTGGCATTTCCGTGAGGGGGTGCCGATCCGGGAGATAACCCGCAGGACCGGACTCAGTCGTAACACGGTCCGCAAGTATCTGGCCAGCGGCGTGGTGGAGCCGCGCTACCCCAATCGTAAAAGTCCGTCCAGGCTGGACGATTATGAGCTGACCTTGACCAGCTGGCTGTTCCGCGAGTCGCGGCGGCACCGCAAGCAGCGCAAGACGGTCCGGCAGTTGCACAGCGACCTGGTGCAACTGGGGTATGCCGGCTCCTATGACCGGGTCACGGCCTTTGCCCGTGACTGGCGTCACTGCCTCTCGGTTGTCCAACGCAAGCCCGGGGCGTTACGTAACGGTGCACCGTTTACGGAACTGCCCGACAGCTTCCGGCAACTGCAGGCCCTGCTGCTCAAGCGTCCGGGCGGTGATCGGGAGATGGTCGATGTGCTGGCGTTGGTGCTGCTGCACGATGAAGCCCTCGTGGAGCAGGCGGTTACCGAGGCCTTGAAGATCGAACGCCCCTCCCGGCAACACGTGATCAACTGCCTGAGCCGGCTGGGTGAGGCGCCCCGACCCGAACCGTTACGCACACCGCCCGCCCTATTGATCTGGATCAGTGACAGACGTGATTTGTGCCGGACATACCATTGATTCCAGGTGGTGACCTGCAGACACCCGCGCCGGCCAGGTTCACCGCATCGACGCGCAGCGAGCCTGCGCGCAGTTCTCCAGCCTTGTGATAACGTTCCGGTTTTCCGATTTTTTCTGGTGCGGATTTGTTCCATAGGGGTATCATGCGTGCCATTGTCATCCACCTGAACGGCTCCCGAACCCCACAAGTGCCTGTTACCCAAACACAATCATGCTGCCTGATGGCGGCCGGTCTGGAATGCGTGCGTGACGACCGCGTCCTGTTCAGCGACCTGGCGTTCCGGCTGGAACCCGGCCAGGCCCTGTTGCTGGAAGGACGCAACGGCAGCGGCAAGACCTCGCTGCTGCGCATCCTGTGCGGCATCCGTTACCCGGACGCCGGCACGGTGTCCTGGAATGGCAGCGACATCCAGCGACTGGGTGCCGATTATTACCAGCACACCGCGTATGTCGGGCACCGGGACGGCAACAAGCTGGACCTGACCGCCCAGGAGAATCTTGCCATGGCGCGCGCGCTGGGCCGGCCGGGCAAGGTCATGCCACCGGCCGCGCTGGAAAAAGTCGACCTGTATGGCTACGAGGACGTGCTGACGCGCAACCTGTCGGCCGGCCAGCAGCGACGCCTGGCACTGGCACGTCTGCTGGTCACCGACGCCACCCTGTGGATCCTGGATGAGCCGTTTACCTCGCTGGATGTGCACGGCATCCGCATCGTCGAGGAATTGCTGGAGGCGCATACCCAGGCCGGCGGCATGCTGGCGGTCACCTCGCACCACGCCGTCAACCTGGACCGCACCACGGTGCAGCGCATCAACCTGTCCGCATGAAATGCGATTCGCTGACCCGCGCCTTCACCCTGCTGATCCGGCGCGACCTGATTCTCGCCATGCGCCACCGTGCGGAAATGGCCAATCCGCTGCTGTTCTTTATCCTGGTCACCAGCCTGTTCCCGCTCGGCATCGGCGCCAATCCCAACCTGTTGCAGGCGGTGGGGCCTGGCATCATCTGGGTGGCTGCGTTACTGGCGGCCCTGCTGTCGCTGGACAGCGTGTTCCGCTCCGATTTTGAAGACGGCACGCTGGAGCAATACCTGCTGAGTTCGCACCCGGTATCGGTACTGGTGCTGGCCAAGGTGCTGGCGCACTGGCTGATCACCGGCCTGCCGCTGCTGCTGGTGTCTCCCCTGCTCGGCGTCCTGCTCGACCTGCCGGCGGCGGGCATCAAGGTGCTGTTCGTCACCCTGCTGCTCGGCACGCCGGTGCTGAGCCTGATCGGGTCGGTGTGCGTGGCGCTGACCGTGGGGCTGCGCAAGGGCGGAATGATCCTGTCGCTGCTGGTGCTGCCCTTGTACGTGCCGTTGCTGATCTTTGCCTCCAGCGCCGTGGATACTGCGGCCGCAGGTTTACCGGTCACGGCCCACCTGTCGCTGATCGCCGCCCTGCTGGTGCTGGCGCTGAGCCTGTCCCCGTTTGCCACGGCGGCCGCCCTGCGCGTAAGCCTGAGTTAAGCAGTAATCAGAGATCATGCACAAATCCCTGCCAGGGACTGCCTGAATACTGTGGAATCTCTGATTACTACGTCATGCCGGCGCAGGCCGGCATCCAGGGTATTGAAAACACCGGATCCTGGCATGCGCCAGGATGACGACAAGGGAATTGTTCAGGGATTCCCTGTTACTTGCGGGTGCCACTGTGCGATCATAGGCACCGCAACTTTCATCACAAGATAGCCGGAATGTTCAACAACTTCTTCCACAAGATGGCCTCGCCAAAATATTTCTACCGGATCGCCGGGTCACTGATCCCGTGGCTGGCCGGCGCCTGCCTGCTGTTTACGCTGGCGGGGCTGTATTACGGCCTGTACCTGGCGCCGCCCGACTACCAGCAGGGCGAAAGCTACCGCATCATGTTCATCCACGTGCCAGCCGCCTGGATGTCGATGTTCGTCTATGTCGTCATGGCCGGTGCCGGCGCCATTGGCCTGGTCTGGCGCATCAAGCTGGCGGAGATCATGGTCATCAGCAGCGCGCCGATCGGGGCATCCTTTACCTTCCTCGCACTGGTCTCCGGCTCGCTCTGGGGCAAGCCGATGTGGGGTGCCTGGTGGGTGTGGGATGCACGCCTGACCGCGGAACTGATCCTGCTGTTCTTGTACCTGGGCATAATCGCCCTGCACGGCGCGATTGAAGACCGGCGCACGGCCGCCCGCGCGGTGGCCATCCTGACCCTGGTCGGGGTGATCAATATCCCCATCATTCATTTCTCGGTGGAATGGTGGAATACGCTGCACCAGGGCCCGACCGTGACCCGCTTCGACAAACCGGCCATTCATATCAGCATGCTGATCCCGCTGCTGCTGATGGCCGTGGCCTTCAAGCTGTACTATGCCTTCGTGGTGCTGATGCGTGCCCGCTGCGAGTTGCTGGAGCGGGAAAGCAATGCCGGCTGGGTCAGGGAACTTGTGGAAAGCAAATGAATCTGAATGAATTCCTGCACATGGGTGGCTATGCGTTCTACGTGTGGACGTCCTATGGCATCGCCTTGCTGATCCTGCTGGTCAACATCATTGCACCAGCCCGGCAGCGCAGAAAACTGCTGACAGACATCGCGCGCAAGGCACGGCGCGCACGGAGAGAGATATGACCCCAAAGCGCAGACAACGCGTTCTGCTGATCGCTGTTATGGTGATCGGCGTCGGTATTGCCGCCGGCTTTGCCCTGAATGCCTTCAACGAGAACCTGATGTTCTTCTATACGCCGAGCAAGGTAGTAGCCGGTGAAGCGCCGGCCGGCCACCTGATCCGGGTCGGCGGCCTGGTTACCAAGGACAGCGTGAAGCGCCAGCAGGACGGCCTGACCGTCGTGTTCGACATTACCGATAACGCCGAAACCATCCAGGTGCAATACACCGGTATCCTGCCCGACCTGTTCCGCGAGGGTCAGGGCATCGTGGCGCATGGCCGTTTGCAGGGTGACCGGATGTTCGTCGCCGACGAGGTGCTGGCCAAGCACGACGAAAACTACATGCCGCCGGAAGTCGCGGATGCGCTGAAAACCGCCCACGAGGCAGGTGTTGCCGGCAAGGCTGCAGCAACAAACTGAATAGCGGGCAACCGCTGAATAGCTGACACAGACTGAACCGATAATTATCCCCTCTCCCCCCCAGGAGCAGGTGCGGATGAGGGGGAGTGACAATCTGGGATTTGATTCCCCTCACCCCAACCCTCTCCCGGAGGGAGAGGGGGCTGGTAATTCGGCTGTTGTGGCACCCTCTGGCGGAGGGAACCAGAGAGGTTGGGCGGGGGTGAATATCGGGAATTTGTTCCCCTCACCCCAACCCTCTCCCGGAGGGAGAGGGGGCTGGTAATTCGGCTGTTGTGGCAGCCTCTGGCAAAATGGAGAGGGGGCTGGTAATTCGGCTGGTGCGGCAGCCTCTGGCGGAGGGAACCGGAGAGGTTGAGCGGGGGTGAATATCGGGAATTTGTTCCCCTCACCCCAACCCTCTCCCGGAGGGAGAGGGGGCTGGTAATTCGGCTGTTGTGGCACCCTCTGGCAAATGGAGAGGGGGCTGGTAATTCAGCTGGTGCGGCGGGTTCGCGAGGAAATTGTCGGGCTTGCCTGACTGAACATTCTGCGTAGCAACTTGCCAGACAGAATATGTTACGCGGTAACTTGCCGGACAGGATATTTCGCCTGGCAACAGCAACAGTGAATTCCTTCCCCCCGGGGGAAGGCCATGGCCTGCCTCCCGCGCAGGCGGGGGATGAGGGGATAGCCAGTCAGGCAGTTGGTCTGATCGATTTCCTCACCCCAACCCTCTCCCTGCGGGAGAGGGAAGATACGGAGCAACAGTAAACATGATCCCGGAACTCGGCCAATTCGCATTGATCCTGGCGCTGTGCCTGTCCATGGTGCTGGCATTCTTCCCGCTGGTCGGCAGCCTCACCAACACACCGGGTTGGGTGGCAATTGCCAGACCGGCCGTGTTCGGCCAGTTCACCTTCACGGCACTGGCCTTTGCCTGCCTGGTGAACGCCTTCCTGGTCGATGATTTCTCGGTCTCCTACGTGGCACAACACGGCAACACCCTGCTCCCGATCATGTACAAGGTCTCCGCGGTGTGGGGCGCACACGAAGGCTCGCTGCTGTTATGGGCATTGATCCTGGCCGGCTGGACCGCTGCAGTGGCACTGTTCTCCAGCAAACTGCCGTCGCTGATGCTGGCACGCATCCTGTCGGTCATGGGCATGATCAGCATCGGCTTCCTGTCCTTCCTGCTGTTCACCTCCAACCCGTTTGACCGGGTCTTCCCGGCACCGCTGCAAGGCGGCGACCTGAACCCGCTGCTGCAGGACCCGGGGCTGGCGATCCATCCGCCGATGCTGTACATGGGCTACGTCGGGTTGTCCGTCGCATTCAGCTTTGCGATTGCCGCCCTGATCGGTGGCAAGCTGGACGCCACCTGGGCACGCTGGTCGCGGCCCTGGACCACGGTCGCCTGGGTATTCCTCACCATAGGCATCACGCTGGGCAGCTGGTGGGCCTATAACGAGCTGGGCTGGGGCGGCTGGTGGTTCTGGGACCCGGTCGAGAATGCCTCCTTCATGCCCTGGCTGGCGGCCACCGCACTGGTGCACTCGCTGGCGGTCACCGAGAAGCGTGGCGCCTTCAAGCGCTGGACCGTGCTGCTGTCACTGCTGGCCTTCTCGCTGAGCCTGCTCGGCACGTTCCTGGTTCGGTCCGGCGTGCTGACTTCCGTGCACTCCTTCGCGGCC
>CAJQOV010000204.1 GCA_905480065.1 uncultured Gammaproteobacteria bacterium
GACTTCATCCGCCGGCAACAACCCGTACTCACGAAAGGCCTGCAACAGTCCCAGCGTCCAGGTATAGCGCAACAACCCTTCGTGTTCGCCGGACCAGCGCAAGACCCCGAATTGAACCATAAATTCGATATCAACGATACCGCCCGACCCGTGTTTGAGGTCCACCTCCCCGGGACCCGCCTTGTCCAGCTCCTGGCGCATGCGGTTGCGCATGTCGACCACCTCGGCACGCAGCTTTTCGGCGTCGCGCGGACGCGCCAGCACGCCGGAACGGATGCGCTCGAATTGGCGGCGGATTTCCTCGCTGCCGACCACCACCCGCGCCCGGATCAGCGCCTGGTTTTCCCAGGTCCAGGCGTTGCGGCGCTGGTACTCGGCAAACGCATCCATGCTGCTCACCAGCAGCCCGGAATTGCCATTCGGGCGCAGCCGCATATCGACCTCGTAGAGTATGCCGGCGGCGGTGAAGGTATTTAGCAGGTGAATGATGCGCTGGCTGAGGCGGGTGAAAAACTCGCTGTTGTCGATCACCCTGGGGCCGGCGGTATGCTGCTCGTTACCGGTACTGTCATGCAAAAAAACAATATCGAGATCGGAGCCGTAGCCCATCTCGGCGCCGCCCAGCTTGCCATAACCGACGATGGCAAACCCGGCCTCGCGCAGCCTGCCATGCGCCAGGTAGGCCGGCCGCCCGTAGCGTACCAGCATGTGATCCCAGGCCAGCTGTATGACCGTCTCCAGCACCACTTCCGCGATCGCGGTCAGGCTGTCGGCAACCCGGGTTACCGGCAGCCCGGTGACGATATCTGCCGCGGCTATGTGCAGGGTCTGCGCCTGGCGGAACTGGCGCAGACGATCCATCTGCTGTTCCAGGTCATCCGCCGGGATACCGGCCAGTCGCACCGCCAGCACCGCCCCCAGTGCAGTCTTGTCGAGTGGTTCGTACAGGCCGCGCGGATCCAGCAACTCGTCCAGCAGGATTGGATGGCGGGCCAGCTCCGCTGCCACCCAGCTGCTGGCCGCACACAGCTGCGCCAGCTGCGCCAGTGCACCGGGATTCTCGACCAGCAGCGACAGGTAAGTCGTACGTCCGGCTATCGACTCGAGCAATGCCCCGATACGTTTGAGCACGTCCAGCGCCGGCTGGTTAGCGGCGGCCATCTTCAGCGCCAGCGGCATCAGGTCATCCAGGCGCTGCCGGCCCTGCTCACCCAGGTGACGGGTAACCGGCCCGTGCCGGAATTGCTCCAGCCAGGCCAGTGCTTCATCCGGATCGTGATAACCCGCCGCCGCCAGCGCCTGCACGGCCTGCCGGGTATCCGCGGCGCCCTTCCAGACATCGGCCAGATCGCGTGCCCCGCTCTCCTCGCGCTGCTGGGGGTCCGCGAATACCTGGTCAAAATGCTCCTGCACGCTCCGGCGATGGGCATCGAGCGTGTGCAAAAAACTCTCCCAGTCCGGGTAACCCATGGACCAGGCCAGCCGTACCCGGCCGTATTCATCTTCCGGCAGCTCATGTACCTGCTCGTCCGCCACCGCCTGCAGGCGGTTCTCGGTGCGGCGCAGGAACACGTAGGCCTCGGATAACTGCAGGGTGACCACGGCCGGCAGGTAGCCGAGCTCGGCCAGCACCTTGAGCACGGTCAGGACGCGGCGCTGTTGCAGCACCGGTTCACGACCGCCCCGCACCAGCTGGAAGGCCTGCACAATAAACTCGATCTCGCGAATTCCGCCAGGACCGAGCTTGATATTGTCCTGCATGCCCTTGCGCTCGACCTCGCTGATGATCTGCTGTTTCAGGCTACGCAGCGATTCAAAGGCGCCGAAATCGAGGTAACGCCGGTAGACAAACGGCCGCAGCAGCTCCATCAGCGCCTTGCTGGCCCGCTCCGGTCCGGCCACCGGGCGCGCCTTGATCATGGCGTAACGCTCCCATTCACGCCCCTGCAGCTGGTAGTAGTCCGCAATGGCATCGAAACTGGCGACCAGTGGCCCGCTGTCCCCATAGGGCCGCAGGCGCATGTCGACCCGGAACACGAAACCATCCTGGGTCTGCGCATCCAGCGCGCGCACCAGCCGCTGGCCCAGTTGCAGGTAAAACTCGTGCGCTGTCGCCTGTCTACAGAGTTGTTCTTCGTCGGCTTCCGGGTAGGCGAATATCAGGTCGATATCGGAGGAAAAGTTCAGCTCGCGTGCACCGAGCTTGCCCATGCCGAGCACCACCAGTGACGGGCTGAACGATTTGCGGATCCCGTATTCCTGTACCAGCCGCGCACCCAGCCACTCCAGGGTAATGCTGACACAGGCCTCGGCCAGCCCGGAAAGATCATGCAACACCTCGTCGAGTGGCGCCCAGCCGGCCAGATCACGCCAGGCGATGCGCACCATCTCGCGCTCGCGGAAGCGGCGCAGCACGTAGTGCAGGCCTGCTTCGTCACGCACCGAAGCAATGGCATGACCCAGCCGGTTACGGTATTCATCCGCCGCGTAGTCACCGAGCAGCGATCCATCGGCAAGCTGGTCATACAACACGGACGGATCACGGATGCAGGTTTGCCGTACGAAATCGCTGCAGGCCCAGACCCGCAGCAGGCTGGCAGTGAAATCCGGGTGCCGCGGCAACGCATGCCCGGATTCTGCCGTGGCCGCGGCAAATGCCTCCCACGCCTCCAGCAAGGCGTCACGCAGCAGACCCGGCAAACCGGTGCTCAGCTGCCGGTTGATACTCATCGGCATGTGCGCAGGACTCGACATAGGTGCGTTCAAGTTCACCGGATACCCGGCCGAAGGTGGTAATTGCATCCGATTATATACAAGCCGGGAGACAATAATGGATTTCAGGGAATATCTGCGCACCATGGTGGAAAAAGACGCCTCCGACCTCTACCTCAGCAGTGGCGCACCGGCCAGCGCCAAGATCGCCGGCACCCTGGTCCGGCTTGAGGACACAACCCTCACCCCGGAACAGGTGAGGGAGATTGCCTGGTCGACCATGAGCCCGGAGCAGATCACGGAATTCGAGCACCGCCCGGAGATGAACCTGGCGATTTCCGAGGATGGCATCGGACGCTTTCGCGTGAATATTTTTCGCCAGCGCAACAGCGTGTCGATGGTGATCCGCAACATCAAGACCGCGATCCCGGACTGGAAGCTGCTCGGCTTGCCGGAGATTCTGACCAGGGTCATCATGGAGAAACGCGGGCTGGTGCTGTTTGTCGGCGCCACCGGTTCCGGCAAGTCCACCTCGCTGGCCTCGCTGATCGATCACCGCAACACCCACAGTGCCGGGCACATCATCACCATCGAGGACCCGATCGAATTCGTGCACAGTCACAAGATGTCTATCGTCAACCAGCGTGAGGTCGGCGTTGACACCGAGAGTTATCAGGACGCCCTGAAGAACACCCTGCGCCAGGCACCCGATGTCATCCTGATCGGCGAGATACGCGACCAGGAAACCATGGAACACGCGCTGGCCTTTGCCGAGACCGGCCACCTGGCGATCTCCACCCTGCATGCCAACAACGCCAACCAGGCGCTGGACCGCATCATCAATTTCTTTCCCGAGGAACGCCGCAACCAGCTGCTGCTCGACCTGTCACTGAACCTGCGCGCCTTCGTGTCGCAACGCCTGGTCAAGACCACGGACGGCAAGCGCGCGGCTGCGGTGGAGATCCTGCTCGGCACTCCGCTGGTACAGGACATGATCCGGCGTGGCGATGTCCACGAGATCAAGGAGATCATGCAAAAATCGGAAAACATCGGCATGCAGACCTTCGACGGCGCACTGTTCCGGCTGGTGCAGGCCGGCAACATCACGCTTGATGAGGCCATCAAGAATGCGGACTCGCCCAACAACCTGCGCCTGCGTCTCAACCTGGACTCGAGTACCGCCGAGAAAAAGACTGCCGGTACGCTCAGCCTGCTGGAACATGAAGAGGACAACGACGATGACGCAGACAACACCGCCCTGCGTGCCTGAGGGCAGACCGTTTATCGGCCGGCCATTCTGCTATCATGGCTTGCACACAGTTACTCAATGGTTGAAATGAAAGTATGATGTTTCTGATCACCGGCGGGGCCGGCTTCATTGGTTCACATATTGCCGACCGTCTGCTGCTGGACGGTCACTCGGTACGGATCCTCGACAACTTTTCTACCGGCAAGCGGGAAAACATCCCGGACTCCCCGCTGGTCTCCGTGATCGAGGGCGATGTCGCCGAAGCAGACACCGTGCGCCGCGCCATGCAGGGGGTCGACCGAGTATTCCACGAGGCGGCCATCGCCTCGGTACCGGAAACGGTCGGCGACCCGCTCGGCAGTGCGCGGGTGAATTACCAGGGCACCCTGAACGTACTCGAGTCGGCACGCCAGGCCGGCGTGCAGCGGGTGGTATTCGCCTGTTCGGCAGCCGTGTACGGCGACCTGCCGGAACTGCCGAAACAGGAAGAGATGCCGGTGCGTCCGCTGTCGCCGTATGCCGTGGACAAGCTGGCCTCGGAGCATGCCTGCCAGGTCTATACACACCTGTACGGACTGGAAGCGGTGGCGCTGCGTTATTTCAACGTGTTCGGACCGCGCCAGGATCCGGGCTCCCCGTATTCCGGGGTGATTTCGATCTTTACCGATTGCATTCGCAGTGGCCGCCAGCCGCGCATCTATGGCGATGGCGAACAGACCCGCGACTTTGTCTATGTCGCGGACGTGGTAGAGGCCAACATGCGGGCCGTATTTTGGGTAACAAACTCCAAATCGTTGTTGCCGTGGGTCGTGGTTATGGCGGCTACCTGATCAGCCAGAGCACGCAGCAATAAAATGAGCGCGGCGCCATCATCAATTTCAGCGCCGGGCGTGCCCAGACTTAAATCTGTGTCAAAGAGAATCATGATATGCCTCCGTGGGTAAAGGGTAGGGCCAACTGGTGGCGGCTGCACCCCATCGTTTGCCGGCCTGAATTGCTGTGGCAATGGGGTCGCCTTCCCACCAACTGGCCAGGAAATGGCTGATAAAAGCGTCACCACAGCCGACGCTGCTGGTGGTGACCTCGACTGCTTCGACGGGGAAGAAAGTCGCTTGCTGGCGCCGCCCATCGAAATAAAACAGACCACGGCTCCCGAGGGTGACAATGAGCTGTTTGGCCTGCCGG
>CAJQOV010000205.1 GCA_905480065.1 uncultured Gammaproteobacteria bacterium
GCGAGCGCGGTCCGCAGGCCAGCAGCGTGACACCGGTTGGTAAACATCACGTAGTGGTCTAGGGAGCATCTGATTGATTCGTCATGCTGGCGCAGGCCAGCATCCGGTTTATTGGAAACTCTGGATCCCGGCCTGCGCCGGCATGACGGAAATGAATTAATCAGAGGCTCTCCAGGAATAACGGGAATAAAGGAGATAAAGCCATCGGTGACAAATCAGCAACATTCGTTTTGTCACCGACCCCTTTTTCTGCGGCTGGATTTTTGCCTGGTTATGATTGGCATGGGTTATGCCAATCTGGCGACATCGCGCAGATGTCCAGACCCGCGATCCTAGCGGTAATCCCCCCACAGCATCTGCATGCCGGCCAGTGCGGCGAGTGCTGCGGTTTCGGTGCGCAGGATGCGTTGACCGAGGCGCAGACCGGTAAATCCGGCGGCCAGTGCAGCATCCTGCTCGTCGGAATTCAGACCGCCCTCCGGCCCGACCAGCAGCAGGATCCTGCCATCCGGTTGTTGCAGTGAGGGCAGGGCGTGCGGACTGCCGGGCTGCAGCATCAATTTCAGCGCCGCATCGCTTCCGGCCTGCAACCACTCGAGAAAACCGGTTGCGGGCAACAGTGCCGGCAGGGTATTGCGTCCGCATTGTTCACAGGCGCTGATGATCACGCCTTGCCAGTGCTGCAGGCGTTTCTCCAGCCGCTCGCCCTTGAGGTGCGACTGGCTGCGCTGCATCCATAATGGCTGGATGGTGCTGACGCCGAGTTCCACGGCCTTCTGCAGGATCAGGTCCATGCGGTCATGCCGTGCGATGCCCTGGGCAAGCATGATATCCAGCCTCGGCTCGGCAGGTCCCTGGATGGTGGCACCGGTCAGTACGGTAATGCCCCGGCGCCCGGTGGTTTGCAGGGTGGCCTCGCATTCCTGCCCCCTGCCATCGAATACCCGCAGCGCTGCACCTGTGCGCAGGCGCAGTACCTGGGTGACATGCAGGGCAGGCTGGCCGCTCAGCTCGAGCGTGGTGCCGGGGATCAGTGGCTGGGTTGTGTAGATGCGTGGAACGGCCATGGTGCTGGAGCAGCTAGCGGTTACGTTACCGGCAATGTAGCAAGTTTGTTGCCGCATGGGTGACTATTTTCCCGGCGTTACCGATAATGAGCGGCACTCATGACGATTCCCGATCCGCACACCATGGCCGACTGGCTCGCGACTGACCGCGCGCATGTCTGGCACCCCTACAGCGCGCTGGGTGCCGACCTGCCGGTCTACCCGGTGCGGTCGGCACACGGCGTGCGCATCTGTCTGGCCGACGGTCGCGAACTGATCGACGGCATGGCGTCGTGGTGGTGCGCCATCCATGGCTACAATCACCCGGTGCTGAATGCGGCGATAGCCAGCCAGCTCCAGGACATGGCGCATGTCATGTTCGGCGGACTGACACATCGCCCCGCCGTCGAGCTGGCCGGTTTGCTGGTCGAGCTGACGCCGGAACCCTTGCAGGCGGTGTTCTTTGCCGATTCCGGTTCGGTAGCGGTCGAGGTGGCGATGAAAATGGCCCTGCAGTACTGGCAGGCACGCGGACGGTCCGGCAAGCAGCGCTTCATCACGCCGCGCGGTGGCTATCACGGTGACACCCTGGGTGCGATGTCGGTGTGTGATCCGGTCACCGGCATGCATGGACTGTTTGCGGGGGTGCTGCCAAAGCAGCTGTTTGTCGATACGCCGGGCTGTGCGTTTGGCTCCCTGTGCACGGATGGGCACATGGCCTCGCTGGCCGCTGCCCTGGAGGAACATGCACACGAAGCGGCCGCCCTGATCCTCGAGCCGATCGTGCAGGGTGCCGGCGGCATGCGTTTCTACTCACCCGAGTACCTGCGTCGTGCGCGCGAGTTGTGTGACCGCCACGAGGTACTGCTGATCGCCGATGAAATTGCCACCGGCTTTGGCCGCACTGGCCGGTTGTTCGCCTGCGAGCATGCCGCGATCAGTCCGGACATCCTGTGCCTGGGCAAGTCGCTGACCGGCGGCTACCTGACGCTGGCGGCGACCCTCACCACCCGCGAAATTGCCGACACCATTCGTGCAGTACCACCAGGGGTGTTCATGCACGGGCCGACCTTCATGGGCAACCCGCTTGCCTGTGCCGTTGCGCTCGCGAGCGTGCGCCTGTTGCTGGAGTCACCGTGGCAGCAGCGTGTGCAGGCGCTCGAGTCGGGCCTGCGTAGCGGCCTGCAGGCGTGCGCATCATTCCCGCATGTCAGCGATGTGCGCGTGCTCGGTGCGATCGGTGTCGTTGAACTCCAGGAACCGGTCGATATGAAAATCGTGCCACCGCTGTTCGTGGAGCGAGGCGTGTGGGTGCGGCCGTTTGGCCGGCTGGTGTACCTGATGCCGCCTTACGTGATCGGGACGGAGGACCTGGCTACCCTGACCTCGGTGGTGACCGAGGTGGTTGGGATGCAGGGAAAAATGTAGGAGCGGGCGCCGTCCGCGAATGATCCCCCCCCCGTAGGAGCGGACGCCGTCCGCGAATGATCTCCCCCCCGTAGGAGCGGACGCCGTCCGCGAATGTTCAGAACCGCAGGGTGTGCACGGCGCGCCCTGCAGTTCACATGGAGGCACGAAGGGTGGTATTGAACGGGGCGCTGATCAGCCGCAGCCGCCACCCGATGAACCACAGCCGCCACTGCCGCAGCCGCCGCCACTGGCCGGTTGCGGGATGTTGTTGAACACGAAAGCGGTATTGCCGTCGCCGCGATCCACAAAATCGATTTCCGCGCCGCGCAGGTGAGCAATGGTGTCGACATCCACAATCACCTTGACGCTGCCGTGTTCGCCGACCAGGTCGTGGTCATCGATGCGATCGGCAAACGTCATGCCGAAGCTCATGCCGCTGCAACCGCCGGGGGATGCATAGACGCGGACACCCTGCACCTCGTCTTCCATATTGCCAAGCAGTTCGGCCAGTTTTTCAATGGCGGTCGGGCTGATGGCAAGATCCTGTTGCTGTAATGCGTTCATGCGTTGTGTTCCTTGTGATGAAAACTGCGTGGGTTGTCGGTGCCGGGCCGGGACGGCCTGGCTGGTGTTGCGGATATTTTAGCGCTTGCCCAGGCCCAGGTTGTTCCAGATCGCCAGTGCCGGTGTTGCGCGGTTCAGCGTATAGAAATGCAGCCCGGGTGCGCCATCAGCCAGCAGGCGTTCACACAGGCGGGTGACCACTTCCTCGCCAAATGCGCGGATCGATTCCAGGTTTTCACCATAGACCTCCAGCTGCTTGCGGATCCAGCGCGGGATTTCGGCGCCACAGGCATCCGAGAAGCGCACCAGCTGGTAATAATTGGTAATCGGCATAATGCCGGGCACTATCGGTATATCGATAGCGTTTTTTGCGCAGCGGTCAATGAAATTGAAATAGGCGTCGGCGTTGTAGAAATACTGCGTGATGGCACTGTCTGCACCAGCCTCTACCTTGCGCCTGAAATTGACCATGTCGCGGTCCGGGCTGGTTGCCTGCGGATGATATTCCGGGTAGGCGGCCACCTCGATATGGAAATGATCGCCGGTGGTTTCACGAATGAAGGCTACCAGTTCGTTGGCATAGCGGAACTCGCCGGCCTCGACCATGCCGGATGGCATGTCGCCGCGCAAGGCGACGATGTGCCGGATTCCATGTTGCATGTAGCCATTCAGCATTTCGTGGATGTTTTCCCGCGTGGAGCTGATGCAGGACAGGTGCGGTGCGGTTTCGATGCCGGACTTCTGCTGGATATCGATGACGGTTTCAAAGGTGCGGTCGCGCGTGGAGCCGCCGGCACCGAAAGTCACCGAAAAGAAGTGTGGCCCGACGGCGGCGAGTTGCAGGCTGGTGGCCTGCAGCTTTCCGATGCCGTCCGCGGTCTTGGGCGGAAAAAACTCGAAGCTGAATGTATTGCTGTCATTGGCCATGTCGGTTTACCCGGTCGGCGCTATCAGGAAAAAAAGCAGTAGGTAAGCCACTGGCTGAGGGCGCGGCGACGGTTAGTGGGGCAGACCACGTTATTGCTACCTGCGCTGTCACCGCCCGGTGAGTGTGCGCAGGGCAACAACCCGGGCTGCCGCCGTTTTCCTCAATACCGGTAATGCTCGGGTTTGTATGGTCCGTCAACCGGGACGCTGATGTATTCGGCCTGTTTCTTGCTGAGCTGGGTCAGTTTTGCGCCGATCTTGCCAAGGTGCAGTCGTGCCACTTCCTCGTCCAGTATTTTCGGCAAGGTGTAGACATTGTTACTATATTGTTCACCGCGGGTCCACAGCTCGATCTGGGCCAGTGTCTGGTTGGTGAAGCTGTTGGACATCACGAAGCTCGGATGGCCGGTCGCGCAGCCGAGGTTCACCAGCCGGCCTTCTGCCAGCAGGATAATGCGTCGGCCGCTGGGCAGGATGATGTGATCGACCTGTGGCTTGATATTGTCCCACTGGTATTTCTTCATGCTGGTGACATCGATTTCGTTATCGAAGTGGCCGATATTGCAGACGATGGCCTGGTCCCGCATCTTCAGCATGTGATCATGGTTGATGACGTGGTAGTTGCCGGTACAGGTGACAAAGATATTGGCCTCGCTGCAGGCATCTTCCATGGTCACCACGCGATAGCCTTCCATCGCTGCCTGCAGGGCGCAGATCGGGTCGATCTCGGTGACCCAGACCGTGCAGCCGAGCCCCTTGAGTGACTGTGCGCAGCCCTTGCCAACATCGCCGTAGCCGATGACCACGGCGATCTTGCCGGCAATCATCACGTCGGTGGCGCGCTTGATGCCGTCCACCAGCGATTCGCGGCAGCCGTACAGGTTGTCAAACTTGCTCTTGGTGACCGAGTCGTTGACGTTGATGGCCGGGAACGGCAGTTCGCCGCGCTGCTGCAACTGGTACAGGCGGTGTACGCCGGTGGTGGTTTCCTCGGTAACCCCGCGTATATTTTTCAGGATGCGTGAGTACCAGCCAGGCTGTTTGGCAATCCGTTCGCGGATGCTCTGGTACAGCGCCACTTCTTCCTCGCTGTCCGGATTGTCGAGCAGCGTCGGATCCTGTTCGGCCTTGGCGCCCAGCATGACCAGCAGGGTCGCGTCGCCACCGTCATCCAGGATCATGTTCGGCGTGCCGCCGTCATGCCATTCCATGATGTGGTGGGTGAATCTCCAGTACTCATCCAGCGACTCGCCCTTGTAGGCATAGACCGGAACCCCGCTTTCTGCGATTGCGGCAGCGGCGTGATCCTGGGTGGAGAAAATATTGCACGATGCCCAGCGCACCTCGGCACCCAGTTCCACCAGGGTTTCGATCAGTACCGCGGTCTGGATGGTCATGTGCAGACTGCCGGCAACGCGTGCGCCTTTCAGCGGCTTCTCCTTGCCGTACTTTTCACGCAGCGCCATCAGGCCCGGCATTTCGGTCTCGGCGATGGCGATTTCCTTGCGCCCCCAGCCGGCCAGTTTGATATCGGCAACCTGGTAATCGCATGACAGTTTTGCTGCTGTTTGTGTACTCATATTGAACCCCTGTTTGGTTTTTTATTGAAGGCCGGCTGCATCACGCAAGGTGTCGGCCATGTCGGTGTTTTCCCAGCTGAAATGACCATCCTCGCGACCGAAGTGTCCGTAAGCGGCGGTCTGCTTGTAGCCGGGCTTGAGCAAATCCAGCATCCGGACCAGTCCGCGTGGGCGCAGGTCGAAGTGTTCGCGTACCAGTTCCACCAGGCGTGGCTCGCTCAGCTTGCCGGTACCAAAGGTATTGAGACTGATGGAGGTCGGGTTCGCCACGCCGATGGCATAGGACACCTGGATCTCGCAGCGCTCTGCAAGACCGGCGGCCACGATGTTCTTGGCGACGTAGCGTGCGGCATAGGCGGCCGAACGATCCACCTTGCTCGGATCCTTGCCGGAAAACGCACCGCCGCCGTGGCGTGCCATGCCACCATAGGTGTCGACGATGATCTTGCGTCCGGTCAGGCCGCAGTCCCCCATCGGTCCGCCGATGACAAAGCGGCCGGTCGGGTTGATATGGATATCTTCCTGCCTGCACTGATCGAGCCACTCGGCGGGTATCACCGGTTTGATGATTTCGTCCATCACCGCCTCGCGAATCGCCTTGAGGCTGATGTCGGGATCATGTTGCGTGGACAGCACGATGGCTTCGATACCGACCGGCTTGTCATTTTCATAGCGGAAGGTCAACTGACTCTTGGCATCCGGGCGCAGCCACGGCAGCGTGCCGTTCTTGCGCACCTCGGCCTGGCGCTTGACCAGCAGGTGTGCGTAGGTGATCGGTGCCGGCATCAGCACATCGGTTTCATTGGAGGCATAGCCGAACATCAGGCCTTGGTCACCGGCGCCCTGTTCGTGGTCTTCGGATTCGTCGACACCCATGGCGATATCGGGGGACTGCTTGCCGATCGCGTTGAGTACCGCACAGGATTCCCAGTCAAACCCGATCTCCGAGCTGTTGTAGCCGATTTCACGCACGGTCTGGCGCACAATGGCCTCCAGGTCTACCCACGCCGAGGTGGTTACCTCGCCGGCGATCAGGACCATGCCGGTCTTGACCAGCGTCTCCACGGCAACGCGCGCCCGTGTATCCTGCTCGAGGATGGCATCGAGAACGGCATCGGAAATCTGGTCGGCCACCTTGTCGGGATGCCCCTCGGACACCGATTCAGAGGTAAATATATGAGAATTCGACATATTTATTGGTCTTTGGCTGAGATGAACGGATTAGTTTACCTTACGTAAGTGATATTTTCATCTGTTGGCTGCTGCCCTAGAGTAGCCACTCTTCCAGCCCCCAGGAGTTTGCCCATGGTACGTATGGAAACGCCGGTTTGTGAATTCGGCACGCCCGCCGTGGATTTCAACTTGCCGGGTGTCGATGGCAAGGACTGGACGCTGGCCGATTGTGCCGGGCCGCGTGGCCTGCTGGTGATGTTTATCTGCAATCACTGTCCGTTTGTCCAGGCGATACGTGAACGGCTGGTGCGTGATACGCGGGAACTCCGTGCGCTCGGTATCTATAGTGTGGCGATCATGTCCAACGATAGTGCGCAGTTTCCCGTGGACAGCTTCGTCAATATGCAGGCCGTGGCGCGAGAGTTCGATTTCCCGTTTCCCTACCTGCTGGATCAGACCCAGCAGGTCGCGCGCGCCTACGGTGCCGTGTGTACGCCGGATTTCTTCGGTTATAACAACCAGTTGCAGCTGCAGTACCGTGGCCGGCTGGACGCCAGCGGGAAGCAGCCGGCTGCGCCGGATGTGCGGCGCGACCTGTTCGAGGCAATGAAGGCGGTTGCAGCAACCGGCCATGGTCCCGAACACCAGGTACCGAGCACCGGATGTTCGATCAAGTGGCGCGAACCGTTACCGGCGGATGCCTGAAGTGGACCCATAAGTTAATGTTATAGACCAATAAAACAATAACTTAGCGTTGGGGTAGGAATTTGCGGCTATTGCCGTGTGGGGAAAACTAGGGGAAAATAGCGCGCCTTGCCCAAGGGCAGGGATCAGTCGACCGGTGCGCAACGCGCGCCACGTCCGGCCAGCGAATCACTCAGCTCGATTGCCTCGGTGCGAAGCATTGGCACTGGAGGCTTTTTTTGTCGCTGAACACGGGATGGCAGAGCGACGCCCGGGGCACCGTATCAATGACGCGATTCCCATCGAATCGCGGTGACAACGAACAAACAGAATTCACTTTCAGAACAGGAGACAAACATGGCCCAGCGTAAAGATCTAGCCAACGCCATTCGAGCGCTCAGCATGGATGCCGTGCAGAAAGCCAAGTCCGGCCATCCGGGTGCTCCCATGGGAATGGCGGATATCGCCGAGGTGTTGTGGAATCGCAACCTCAAACACAATCCGGCCAACCCAAAGTGGTATGACCGTGATCGGTTTGTCCTGTCCAACGGTCACGGCTCCATGCTGATTTACTCGCTGTTGCACCTGACCGGCTATGACGTGTCCATCGACGACCTGAAGAATTTCCGTCAGCTGCATTCCAAGACGCCGGGTCATCCGGAATATGGCTATACACCGGGCGTCGAGACCACCACCGGCCCGCTGGGCCAGGGCATCACCAATGCCGTGGGCATGGCGATTGCAGAACGTGCGCTGTCTGCAGAATTCAACAAGGATGGCCACAAGATCGTTGATCACAATACCTATGTGTTCCTGGGCGATGGCTGCCTGATGGAGGGGATCTCGCACGAGGCCTGTTCCCTGGCCGGCACACTGGCGCTGGGCAAGCTGATCGCGTTCTGGGACGACAACGGTATTTCCATCGATGGCCACGTGGAAGGCTGGTTTACCGATGACACGCCGAAGCGTTTCGAGTCCTATGGCTGGCATGTAATTCCGGATGTGGACGGACACGATCCGGACGCGATCGCCAAGGCGCTGGAATTTGCCATGGCCATGATCGACAAGCCGACCCTGATCTGCTGCAAGACCACGATCGGTTTTGGCTCGCCGAACAAGGCGGGTTCCCATGCCTGTCACGGTGCCCCGCTGGGACAGGATGAAATCAACCTGACCAAGGCAGCCCTGGGTTGGGACCACGATGCCTTTGAAGTGCCGAAGGATGTCTATGCCGGCTGGGATGCGCGTGACAAGGGTGCCGCTGCGGAAGCTGCCTGGAACAAGAAGTTTGCCGCCTACAAGGCCGCTCATCCGGAACTGGCCGCCGAATACGAGCGGCGCATGAACGGTGAATTGCCAGCTGACTGGGCTGAGAAATCAGCCGCATTCATCCAGTCGACGGTTCAGGCCGCAAAGACCACGGCAACCCGTCATTCCTCGCTGGCCGCGATCCAGGCCTACGCAGGTGTGCTGCCGGAGCTGTTTGGTGGTTCGGCCGACCTCGGTTGTTCCAATATGACCGAGTGGGCTGGTTACCAGCCCATGCGCGCCGACACTCCGAACAGCAATTACATCAACTATGGCGTACGTGAATTCGCCATGTCCGCTATCGTCAACGGCATTGTCCTGCATGGTGGCCTGATCCCGTTTGGTGCGACCTTCCTGATGTTCTCGGAATACGCACGTAACGCCCTGCGCATGGCTGCGCTGATGAAGATTCGCAGCATCTTTGTCTACACCCATGATTCCATCGGTCTGGGCGAAGACGGTCCGACCCACCAGGCCGTCGAACAGATTCCCACGCTGCGCATGATTCCCAACATGGTGGAATGGCGTCCCTGTGATGCGGTCGAAAGTGCCGTGTGCTGGCAGCAGGCGATTGAGAGAAAGAACGGTCCCTCGTGCCTGATTTTCTCGCGCCAGAATCTTGATCACCAGGTGCGCAGCACGCAGCAGCTGGCGGATACCAAGAGGGGCGGTTACGTACTGAAAGACTGCGCCGGCACGCCGGACGCCATCATCATTGCTACCGGTTCCGAAGTCGGACTGGCCATGGGCGCAGCCGAAAAACTGGCTGGCAAGAAGATTCGCGTGGTTTCCATGCCGTCGACCACCACCTTCGATGCACAGGATGAGGCCTACCGTGAATCGGTACTGCCTGCCGCGGTTACCGTGCGCGTTGCGGTCGAGGCGGCGGTTACCGGCGGCTGGTACAAGTATGTCGGACTCGGTGGCAAGGTCGTGGGTATCGACCGTTTCGGTGAGTCTGCCCCCGCGGAATTGTTGTTCGCGGAGTTTGGTTTCACTGTAGATAACGTGGTCAAGGCCGTGGAGTCGGTGCTCTAGGCGGACATGTTAACCGGACAGATTATTGGATTTTTACCTTAAGCAGCATACGGAGATTTAAACATGGCAATTAAAGTTGGTATTAATGGTTTTGGCCGTATTGGCCGTATGGCGTTTCGTGCGATCGCAAAGGATTTCAAGGATATCGAGGTGGTCGGTATCAATGACCTGCTCGACGCAGACTACCTGGCCTACATGCTGAAGTACGATTCCGTGCACGGCAACTTCCAGGGTGACATCTCTGTTGAAGGCAACAACCTGATCGTCAACGGCAAGAAAATCCGCCTCACCGCCGAGCGTGATCCGGCCAACCTGAAGTGGAGCGACATCGGTGCCGACCTGATCATCGAATGTACCGGTTTCTTCCTGACCGAGGAAACCTGCCAGAAGCACATCGCTGCCGGCGCGAAGAAGGTGGTACAGTCCGCTCCGTCCAAGGACAGCACCCCGATGTTCGTTTACGGTGTTAACCACAAGACCTATGCGGGCCAGGCGATTATCTCCGCCGCTTCCTGCACCACCAACTGCCTGGCGCCGGTCGCCAAGGTGCTGAATGACAAGTGGGGTATCAAGCGCGGCCTGATGACCACCGTGCATGCCGCCACGGCCACCCAGAAGACTGTTGACGGCCCGTCCTCGAAAGACTGGCGCGGCGGCCGCGGTATCCTGGAAAACATCATTCCGTCTTCCACCGGTGCGGCCAAGGCTGTCGGCGTGGTGTTGCCGGAACTGAACGGCAAGCTGACCGGTATGGCGTTCCGTGTGCCGACTTCCGACGTGTCCGTGGTGGACCTGACCTGCGAGCTGAACAAGCCTGCCGAGTACAAGGAAATCTGTGCTGCGATGAAGGCTGCCGCGAAGTCGGGTGACCTGGCGGGCGTGCTGGACTACACCGAAGACAAGGTGGTTTCCACCGACTTCCGTGGCCGCACGACACCATCGATCTTTGACGCCGGTGCCGGTATCGCGCTGGACAGCACCTTCATCAAGGTGGTGTCCTGGTATGACAACGAGTACGGCTATACTTGCAATATGCTGCGCATGGTGCAGCACGTCTCCAAATAAGTGGGTCTGCTCTCCGCGAGCCGCGCAGCAGGGGACTGCCTGAATGCCTGCATACTGTTTTGTATGTTCCGCTTCGGCCATGCCCCTGCAGCGTGCTCCCGCAGGCAACTCCCGTTTGTGAGCCTGTGCAGCACAGGTCTTGACAAGGTTTCTCGGTGAACCCTGTGTTCTCTGTGGCGATGTTTTAAAGGAGTATGCATGTCTTTTATCAAGCTGACTGATCTCGACCTGGCCGGCAAGCGTGTGCTGATACGCGCTGACCTGAATGTACCCGTGAAGGATGGCAAGGTGACTTCCGATGCGCGTATCACCGCGTCGATGCCGACCATCGAGCACTGTGCCAGGGCCGGTGCGAAGGTCATGGTTTTTTCGCACCGCGGTCGTCCGGAAGAGGGTGTTTACTCCAAAGAAAACTCCATGGCCCCGATTGCTGCGGACATGTCCGCCAAGCTGGGCAAGCCGGTCCGCCTGATCAAGGACTATGTTGATGGTGGTTTCGAAGTCGCTGCTGGCGAAGTGGTGCTGCTCGAGAACGTGCGCTTCAATGCCGGCGAAAAGAAGGACAACGAGGCACTGGCGAAGAAGTATGCCGCGCTGTGTGACGTATTCGTGATGGATGCCTTTGGCACTGCGCACCGCGCACAGGCCTCCACACATGGTGCTGGCAAGTTCGCGCCGACTGCCTGTGCCGGCCTGTTGCTGGCCGAGGAACTGGATGCACTGGGCAAGGCGCTGGCAAAACCGGCGCGGCCGATGGTTGCCATCGTTGGTGGCTCCAAGGTTTCCACCAAGCTGACCGTGCTGGAGGCGCTGTCTGAAAAGGTCGATCAGCTGGTGGTCGGTGGCGGTATTGCCAATACCTTCCTCAAGGCGACCGGCCGTAATGTCGGCAAGTCATTGTGCGAGAATGACCTGGTTCCGACCGCACAGGCATTGCTGAAAAAAATGCAGGCGCGCGGCGCCAGCATTCCGATTGCCGTTGACGTGGTGTGCGGCAAAAAGTTCGACGAGCACGAGCCTGCGGTGCTGAAGAGTGCCGATGACGTGGTCGACGATGACATGATTTTCGATATCGGGCCGAAGTCGGCACAGCAGCTGGCGGACATTATCAGCAAGGCCGGTACCATTATCTGGAATGGCCCGGTTGGCGTATTTGAATTCGACCAGTTCGGTGCCGGTACCAAAGCCGTGTCCATGGCCATTGCCAATGCCCCCGGTTTCAGTCTGGCAGGTGGTGGCGATACCATCGCCGCCATCCAGAAGTACAATATCTATGACAAGGTTTCCTATATCTCTACAGCGGGCGGTGCCTTTCTCGAATATCTCGAGGGCAAGACATTGCCGGCAGTGGCGATGCTGGAAGAGCGGGCAAAATCGAAGTAGCCGATTTCCCTTAGCGCAGTATCCCGGACAAACGCATTATGCCAAGACGTACCAAGATTGTTGCAACGCTGGGTCCGGCCACGGATAACGAGAACACACTCGATGAAATGATCCGTGCCGGAATGGATGTTGTCCGGGTCAATTTTTCGCATGGCTCCCACGAGGATCACATCAAGCGTGCGGAGACAGTTCGTAACCGGGCGCGTGCACACGGCCACCAGGTCGGCGTGCTGGCTGATTTGCAGGG
>CAJQOV010000206.1 GCA_905480065.1 uncultured Gammaproteobacteria bacterium
CCGCTTGAGACAAGACAACCGTTAACATTATCTTGCAGGATGTCAGGAATGCCACCGACCCGGGAAGCAATAACCGGAATCCCGCAGGCCATCGCCTCAATCAGGGAGATACCAAAGGCCTCCCGTTCGGTAGGCAACACAAACACATCGGATGCCTGCAGGTAGGTCTGTACATCACCTACACTTCCAACAAAAGTAACACAATCATCCATGCCATGTTCCTTTACGAAGTCCCTGAGCCCGGTTTCACAATTATGCATATCGAGACCACCTGATCCGACCAGCAGCAGGCGACACTCCCCGAACCCGGCATGCACCTCGCGCCACACACGCAACAGCAGCGGCAGTCCCTTGTAGTCAACCAGTCGGCCGGTATAGGTGACGATAAAGGCCTCTTCCCTAATGCCAAGGGCTTTTCTGATTTCGTATTTACCTGCTTCGCTCACCGGACAAAACCGCTCCGTATCCACGCTATTCGGAATCTGAACGATGGCGTTACCTGCTACGCCATGGGCCTCAAGCTCGTGCAGCACAGGCGAGGATATCGCAATAAACGTGCGACATCTTTTCAAAAGGGCATTGCGCAGATACAGGAACACGCGAACCGGAAATGAGTCCGGCCTCAGGCCTATTTTTGCCAGTCCGTCCCTGAAATATTCGCCAGACATTTCACCCATATTATCTGCCTTGAGGATCGTCTTTTTACCCAGGAGTATTGCGACCAGCATCGCAGGAATGCCCAGAATACGGTACCCGGACACAATGATGTAGCTATAGCTGTTGCGATGACTAATCAGAGAACCGAGAACGGTTATCAATAATGCCCATTTTCTGAGTTGGCCCGTCCCCGACGGGGCGACCCGGAAGATGCGTACACCCTCAAGCAACCCGGATTTGGGGAGTGTTTTATCATGACGCCGGGTCACGACACACACCTCGTGCCCCATCCTTGAGAACCCGGACGCCAGGGCAAGGGCCTGGGTCTCTCCCCCCCCGGTAACCGGATGGAAGGTCTCTGTCAGTATGCAGATTTCCGCCACTGCCATCCCTACCCGTCCGGTTCCCGGTTATTTGCACCGGGCAACATCGCAGCGGCCAGCCTGTGTCCGTACCGAAACCAGAACCTGATGATGTCCCCTACTCCAGGGTCCCGATAGGTTTTATGCGTCAGCCCCTGTTGCCTCCCGAAACTCGCACGTTCATTGCACATATCAAGGATAGCCTTGATATACAGACTCATTCCCATGCGTTCCAGATCCCTCCAGATCAACCAGGGCAATCTGCACCCGATGCTCACCTCCCCCGATTCGACCACGTCCCCGCCGTCAAGGGTATTGTTGATGCGCTGAATCGTCACGCCTGCAGTCGGCTCGTCATTATAGATGGCCCAGAACATGGTCTTCTTGCCCCGGTATTCAGGGACTTTTCCATGATGGATACCCAGCGTGCCAAGTGGCGCTATTTCATAGAGGGGTTTGCGTATTATCGGAGCACCGTAGACCAGCAGCAACAGGGGACTGCAGTCCCTTATCATGTCCAGGGTCTGTGGTGAGTGCATATCCTCACAGCAGTGTATCCTGTCACGCATAGTGCGAACTGTCCTTGCCAGTCTGAACTCATGGGCCGGCCGCAACAGAAACCGCGCCAGCATACCGAGGTATTTCTGCACCAGCAGTGGACCCGCCAGCCAGCCCCTGCGACGCCAAAGGTCCACTACCACGCCACTGAAGGTCGGCGACTGCGTCTGCCAGACTACAGCGCTCAGCTCTATATTCGGGTGCGACTCCAGTTGCCGGATAAACTCGCGTACCCCGTTACCCAGGCTGGGGCCGGAAGTCAGTAGGACTACGCGGAAGGGCCCCGTCACCCCCGATCACCGCTGTGAGCAGAGCGTCTGTTCAGCAAGCGCCAGATGGATTTTGACCATTCCTTTATTTTTTTGAGGCGCGGTTCCAGTACATGGGCAAACGGTATCCATGGCGCCCACCTGGAAAAGACCTGACTGTCAGGGGCGCCGCACACTGTCTGCAGAAAATATTCCGGTGTGTTGCAAACCTCATCTATATTCCCGGGGGCCAGGATCGGTCGAGACTGCCATTCAAAATACCGTGTTGTCTGGCTCGCATAGCAGGCAAGCGCCCTGCGCTTATCATCTGCATGAGCCGAAACCGGGACGCAGATGCGCAGATCATCACGGATCACCTTGCGAATATCGCCGCCCGGCAACAAACGCCAGCGGAAATATACAAAATATTCATTGAACGATGCGCTGCTTCGCGCTGACCGCAGCGCCATGACCGTAGCCCTGTGTACCGCCAGGTGATCCGGATGCCGGTCAAGCCTGAACGGTGCAAAGACATGGTTCGGCTGCACATGCAGGATATGCGTGGTCAGCATATCCACAAGTTCATTCTCACGGCTCTTGAGGCAGCCGTCTGGCAACCCGAGGAAGGTCGCATTGGCTGCCGGAATACCCAGTGTATCAAGTGCATTCCCTGCCTCTGTCTTTCTGACCTGTACCAACGCTGGATTGGGCCGCGCACCCCAGGGCAGGTCCGGGGTGGGCGAACGTGCGCCATCGGTAGCATAAATTACGTGGATAGACTGTTTTTCCGGCAGTGCGGCCATGGTTGCGCCGCAGGCAAGTATTTCGTCATCCATGTGGGGTGCCACCACAAGAATCACACCCTCGAAGATTTTCGCCGGATCCTTATCGTACATTGTTACATTCGCAGTCCCGCTTCGCAGTGTTAATTGCGCTGCCAGTGGCCAGCCTGCTGAACCAGATTATGTTCAGACTAAACAGTCACATTACACAGGAAGGCAGCAAATAACAAACGCTTGGCTGCATGAATTTTCATATGAATATCCTGCACATACAGGCAATAATAATCAATACGCACAGAACAGCATGCACGGAATATGATGCATGACAGACAAGGACATGTGCAGACAGAATTTGCCACTTGCCCGGATCGGTAATGCTGACAGATATCAGGGCCTGGTAAATGTCTGATTTCTATAAATGCGCCCTCTGACAGGGTGACGCAGACGGAGAAATCCTTATACTTATGTAATTAAGCGAGATACCCCCATTGACCAGTCAGAGAGAAGTCGCCCGCTGTTGAAAAAATCACTCGGCAAGCAGACTATAGATGCGCTGATCTGGGGATTTCTCGATTTCGTCGCAGTCAAGGTCGTCTTTCTTGTCAGGATCCTGGTGCTGGCAAGGCTGCTCACCCCGGAAGACTTCGGCCTGCTCGCCATAGGCCTGACCGCAATCGCAGTGTTGATGAAACTGTCCGATTTCGGTATTGTGACAGCACTGATCCAGCGTCCGGACGTTAAAGAACAGGACTACGACGCCGGCTGGACGATCGGTATTGTACGAGCCTCACTGGTTACACTCATTGTCATACTGACTGCACCGCAGATAGCGGCGTTCTTTGGTGACTTGCGGGCTACCACCATCATTCAGGTGCTGGCAATCGGGGTCATACTGGATGCCCTTGCGAGCATCAAGATCGCCGGACTCAACCGAAAACTGAAGTTCCGCTCAATCGCCATCACCCACCTTGTCGAGGCTGGTGCGATAACAGCAGTCGCCATCACGATGGCGGCCAGTTACGGAGTGTGGGCACTGGTAGCCGGCTCTCTCGCCGGATCGCTGTCGTATACTGTAGTTTCGTATATCGTGGCGCCCTATCGACCCCGCTTGAGGTGGCACAAATCCGCGGCAAGCGAACTGTTGGATTACGGTCGCTGGATATTTCTCACAGGTATAATCGCAATGATTGCACAGGCTGGTCTGCGTGCGGTCATTTCAAGACATCTTGGGGTTGCCGAACTAGGCATTTTCTTCCTGGCTGCCCGGCTGGCATATCTCCCCTATTCTGCCGTCGTCGGAGTCGTTGAATCCGTCACCTTTCCTGTCTACGCGCAAATACAGGACAGGGTAAAAAAAGCCCGGGAATTATTTCGCGCCGCTCTGCTTGGAACAGCGACTCTCCTGATACCAGCCTGCCTCCTGCTGGTGGCACTTGCCCCGGGACTGGTCGAACATATTCTCGGGGAACGTTGGGCCGGAACCACCAAGGCAATTCAGATACTGGCAATCTCAAGCCCGCTTGGACTGGCAGCACATGCCGCAGTCCCGCTGTTGAATGGCCTGGGGCTACCCTCAAGGGTTACGGTCTACGAAGCACTGAAGTCCGGGCTCACCCTGACGCTCGTGTGGGTGCTGGTCGGTTATTTCGGCCTGCTTGGTGTCGTCATGGCATTGTTGATTGCTGTAACAGCTTCCCAGCCGCTTTGCATGGCGTATACCCATAAATTGCTGGAGCGTCCCTATGCAGGGCTCTGGCTGCCCCTGCTTGCTGTAACGGCATCCTCCCTGGCAGGTGCTGCCATTGCAGGCATGCTGGATAGCTGTTTGCCTGGCATTGCCGGATTTCTCACTGGAGCAGGTGCCGGCGGGGTGGTTACATTGGGATTGATATTTATTGCTGATCATCTATTCAGGCTCGGCCTCGTCTACACGCTGGCACGCCATTTCCCGGTGCTCACACGATTCCTGCCTGTCGATAGCGGCCGTAAGGCAGGTACCGTCATCAGTAGTACTGACAAATGAGTGACGTGGCGGTAAGGTAATCCTGAAGCTACAGAACTATTCACTGAGATTAGGCTAACAATGAGAATACCAGGTCGCAAAGCACTGCTGCACTCCGCCCGACTCGTTCGCAGCAAGCTGGTAAAACACGGACTCATACTCGGCTACCATCGTATTAACAGGCTATCATGGGATCCCTTCCGCCTCGCCGTCTCACCGGAGTCTTTTGCACAGCAACTGGAAGTCCTGCAGAAGCATGCAAACGTGCTTCCCTTGCATGAACTTGCCGAGGCTCGTGCCAGCGGCGACATCCCTCCGCGCAGCATCGCCATTACCTTTGATGATGGATATGCCGACCACCTGTCCGTGGCACAACCATTGCTTGAACATGCCGGGCTCCCCAGCACCATATTCATATCGACTGGTTATCTCGGCCGTGAATTCTGGTGGGATACCCTGACCAGCCTGGTCAGCTCGATTGACCCTGCAAATCCACTGAGCGTGGATGCCGGCGGATCAAAATTCGAATGGCGCCCGGAGTCCGAGCCTGGCATCCATGGCCGGAGCACATTGCTTGCCAGTCTCCACAAGTTCCTTATGCCGCTGAGCGCGGATGAATGTTTGGACAGTCTGAAGCAACTCGCAGAATCGTCCGGGGTAATAAGAACAGAAAAAAGCGACAACCTGGCCATGACCGAGTTGGAGGTTATACAGCTAGCTTCAGATGATTTAACTACAATCGGATGTCATACGGTTTCGCACCCCATGCTGGCCCGTCTCGAGCCCGGGCAACAGCGGTCTGAGGTGATGCAAAGCAAACAAACACTGGAAGCACTGACAGGACATTCCGTAAACGGGTTCTCCTTTCCCTATGGCTCGCAATCCAGATCATCCGTTCAGCTCGTTGAGGAATGCGGGTTTACTCACGCCTGCGCGAGCCATAACGACGTGGTCTGGCGCAACAGCAACCCGTTCTGCCTGCCACGGATCTGGATACCCGACTGTACGGGGAATACATTCCATAAATTGATCAGGCGCTGGCTCTGAAAAACCTGTGTCAACATAGCAGGCCAACTATTTTTCAGCAGGTTCAAGCCTGCTGTGAAACAAGGACGCATAAAGCTTGATGAGCACCCCTGTCAAAAACACGGTTGCCAGACTCGTTCGAATGGCCAGAAGACGCATACCTGACCTCAGAAGCCGTATGCTGGCATCCAAATACCTGATTGGAGGCACATATCGCCGGATATATCACTACCATATTCGCAAGACAGCCGGCACCAGCCTGGATGCTGCTTTCTGGAATCTGGCAGACGTTGGACTCCTTGAATTCGGCACCCGCTCGCAAATATGCAAGAACGGCATCATTATTGTCAGAGGTGAGAAGAAGAAGATCCAGGATGGACACTATTTCTATGCAAGCTCACATATACCTGCGCATGCCCTGAGGCTTCCGGAAAAAACGTTCACCATCACGCTGCTCAGGAATCCCCTGGACAGATTTCTCTCCTACTACCGATATCTTCTGTGGGCGGTCAATGATCCGCATGCACATAAACAGGAGCCCTTCCTGGCAGAACTCGAGCCGGAGCTTTCATTTGTGGCGGGCTCTTTCGCTGACTTTCTGGACCACGTAGACAGGGATAATTTACTGAGCCAGTTGTACATGTTCTCCCGCGACTACGATATCGAGGAGGCCCGGGGCCGTATACTGGCCTGCTCGGCTGTTGGCTTCACCGAGCACCTCGATCAGTGTCTGCACTATGTTTCAGAGCGCCTGAATCTTCCTCTTGATGTAAGGCAGGAGCGCCGCTTCAGGTACCGGGTATCTCCCTCTCCGGCAGAATTAAATCGCGCCCGCGAGATGCTTGATCCGGAGTTCAGATTGGTGGAGCAGATCAGGCAAGATGCGTTAAACACATACAAATAATCTGGAATAACCATGCTGATTTCGAACCCACAATACCAGGGAGATAACTGAGTGCAGGCAGCATCGATACCGCACGCGCATCTCTCGGGTCTCAAATGGCATCTGTGCAGTGTTGCACGACGGGGCCGGAGAGCAATCTGCAGCAAAATCTATCGGGACAGAAACAGTGACCCGCGCCGGAGTATCATTGTTGCCGGGACAGCGCGTAGCGGCACGACCTGGCTGGGTGAACTCATTGCGTCCCAGATGCGCTGTCGTTTGATGTTCGAGCCATTTCATACAGGGCTGGTCAGTGACTTCGCGCAATTCAATTACTTCCAGTACATGCGGCCTGGGCAGGAAAATTCTGCATTACTTGACTATGCATATCGTGTACTGTCAGGACAGATCCGGCACCCATGGATTGATCGGTATGTTGATACTGTGCTGCCGCGCAGGCGTGTCATAAAGGACATTCGCGCGTGCCTGTTCTTGCGCTGGATCCACGATTATTTTCCCGAGGTGCCGATGGTATTTATCATTCGACATCCCTGTGCTGTAGTCGCGTCCCGCCTCAAGCTGGACTGGGCTACAGATGGTGACATCAGGCACTTCCTTGACCAGAAACCATTGCTCGATGATTTTCTTTCTGAAAGGATGGACATCATCCAGGGAGCCACAACCAGCGAGGAGAAACATGCTATCGTGTGGAGCGTGTCCAATCTGGTTCCCCTTCAGCAAATGCGCGATATGCCAATGCATATCGTGTTCTACGAAAACCTGCTCCTGTATCCCGGAGAAGAGATTCCGAAGCTGTTCCGCGCCATCAGGCAACCATATGATGAGTCAGTCTTCAGGTATGCACACAGGGCCTCGATGACCACCAAGAGAAAAAGTGCGATCCTCGAAGACACGGATCCGACAACATCCTGGCGTCGGGAATTATCAGACGCCCAGATTACAAGGGTGCTCAGGATCGTCGAAGGCTTTGGCCTGGACCATCTGTACGGCGATTCGGATCTGCCTGCAGAGAAATCCACGAATCAAGGGTAGTCATTAAATGAATACCGGCAAGAAACGATTAACGCGAAAGAGCATCTTCAATGCCCTTCGATGGGCCAAACGCGTAACACACCCGGTCGGTGGAGTAAATTTCGGGAATTTACGGCGCCTTGATCCCATCAGTGACAACTGGGGCTTCGATCGTGGTCTTCCCATTGACCGCTACTACATTGAATCCTTCCTTGAAAAACAGGCTGGAGATATCCAGGGTAGAACGCTGGAATTCTCCAACAACGCCTATACAGCCCGTTTTGGCGGTGATCGAGTCAGTAAAAGCGATGTTTTGGACAACCAGCCAGGCAATCCGGCAGCCACGCTGGTAGCCGACCTGAGCAGGGATAACGACTTACCGGAGAATGCTTTCGATTGTGTCATTTGTACACAGACACTCCCCTTCATTTATGATCTGCGCCCCACTATCGCGAACTTGCATCGTATCCTCAAGCCGGGCGGAATAGTGTTGGTGACACTGCCCGGCATCAGCCGAATCAGCCCACAGGACATGAAACGGACCGGCGATTACTGGCGGTTTACAGATGCAGCCGCTCGCAGGCTATTTTCAGAATACTTCAGTGAAGAGCAGTTAAATATTAGCGTGTACGGCAATGTGCTGGCTGCAACAGGTTTCCTGCAAGGTCTTGCCAGCCAGGAGTTGAGCCGGGACGAATTAAACCACAGGGATGATAATTTCCAGATTCTGATAACGGTTCGTGCTGTCAAGGCGAGTCCACATGGCGACTGAGGAACCACCAGCACGCACCGGCTGCGTATCTGTTTCCGCGGTCCTGCTCTGTTACAACTGCGAGGACTTTATTGGCGAGGCGCTGATAGAACTCGATCCTGTGTGGTCCGCGGTAGCTGGCGAGTATGGACTGGACGATATCGACTGTCCCGTCTGTTGATGCGTCGTC
>CAJQOV010000207.1 GCA_905480065.1 uncultured Gammaproteobacteria bacterium
CGGATTCCAGCAACTTCATGACGGCAGCAAGATCAGCGTCATTCTCGATGTATTGCTGTGGATGATAATGCGGACGAAGCTTGTCGACGTCCTCCGCCTTGAGGCCGAACAGGAAGAAATTATCGGCGCCCACGGCATCGAGAATTTCAATGTTGGCACCATCATAGGTGCCAATCGTGATCGCACCGTTCATCATGAACTTCATGTTGCCGGTGCCGGACGCTTCCTTGCCTGCCGTGGAAATCTGCTCGGACAGGTCTGTCCCCGGGCAGATCACCTCCATGCGTGACACATTGTAATTCGGCAGGAAGGCGACCTTGAGCAGGTCACCCACGCCCGGATCTTCATTGACGATGACAGCAACATTGTTGACCAGCTTGATGATCAGCTTTGCCATGTGATAGCCGGGCGCAGCCTTGCCGCCAAACAGCACGCAGCGCGGGGTCCAGTTCCCGGTGTCACCCTTCTTGATCCTGATGTACAGATGGATAACGTGCAGGATATTCAGCAGCTGGCGCTTGTACTCGTGGATGCGTTTTACCTGTACGTCGAAGATGGCACTGGTGCTGAACTTTACCCCGCACTCGCTGAAAACCATGTCTGCAAGGCGTTGCTTGTTTTCCTGCTTGATGTGGTTCCAGCGTTCCATGAACGCTGCATTGTTCTGGTGTACCTGGTGCGCCAGCTTGTCGATGTGGCTCAGGTCGGCCACCCACTCCGGACCGATGGTCTCGATGAGCAGGTCGCGCAACAGGGGGTTGGCCTTGGCCAGCCAGCGCCTTGGAGTCACGCCGTTGGTCTTGTTGTTGAACTTCTGCGGCCAGAGCTCGCAGAAATCCCGGAACAGCCCGGAACACAGCAGTTTTGAGTGCAGGGCGGCGACGCCGTTCACGGAGAAGCTGCCGACAATCGCCAGGTAGGCCATGCGTACGCGCTTGCCACCATGTTCCTCGATCAGCGACATGCGCGCGAGCCGGTCATGATCACCCGGCCATTTCATCGACACCTCGTAGAGGAATTTCTTGTTGATCTGGTAAATGATCTCCATCAGTCGTGGCAGCAGTGTTTCCAGCAACGACACCGGCCAGGTTTCGAGTGCTTCCGGCAACAGGGTATGGTTGGTGTATGCCATGGTCTTCGTGGTGATTGTCCAGGCCTCGTCCCATTCGAGCCGTTTTTCATCCACCAGGATGCGCATCAGTTCCGCAACCGCGATGGTGGGGTGCGTATCGTTCATCTGGAACACATTGTATTTTGCAAAATTTTCATAATTGTTGCTGTTGGTGCGTTCCCAGTTGCGGATCACGTCCTTGAGGCTGGCCGATACCAGGAAATACTGCTGCTTGAGGCGCAGTTCCTTGCCACTTTCGCTGGCATCGTTCGGATACAGCACCATGCTGATGTGTTCCGCGTCGTTCTTGGCCTGGACGGCATCGGAATAGCTGCCCGCGTTGAAGTCTTCCAGGCTGAACGCCTGGGTGGCTGTAGACTTCCATAATCTCAGGGTGTTGACGGTGCCATTGCGGTAACCGGAGATGGGCATGTCGTGGGGTATGGCAACGATGTCATTGGAGTCCACCCAGCGCACGTGTTCCACGCCGTTCTGATCATGAAATGTCTCGGTGCGCCCGCCAAACTGGATGGTCTGTTCGAATTCCGGGCGTGCAATCTCCCACGGGTTGCCATCGCGCAGCCAGTGGTCGGGATCTTCAATCTGGTAGCCGTTGTCGATATGCTGGTTGAACATTCCGTATTCATAGCGAATACCGTAACCCAGCACCGGCAGATCCAGCGTCGCGCAACTGTCCATAAAACAGGCGGCGAGGCGGCCCAGACCGCCATTACCCAGTCCGGCGTCCGGTTCCTCGTTCATGACATCTTCCAGCTCCACGGAAAACTCCAGCAAGGCCTCGCGTGTGGCCTGTTCCAGGTCCAGGTTCAGCAGGTGATTGCCAAGCGCGCGGCCTATCAGGAATTCGAGCGAGATGTAGTATGCCTTGCGTGTTTCCGGCTGGTTATGGCGTTTCCAGGTGCTGTGCCATTGCGACATGATGCGGTCACGCAACGTCAATGACATCGCCTCGTAAAGATAAAATGGCACGAAACCCATGAAGTGCCCGAGATGGTTCCTGAGGTAGCGATTGAAGCTGCCCGACAATGAATGGCTGTCGGCCGGCATGGGCACGATTTCTGTGGTGGTGTTATCTTCAATCCAGTCTTTGCTGTTCATGCAGCCACCTCTGATCGGTACAGTTTCTGGTACTTTTTCGCGCTCGCTTCCCAGCCCAGCTCCATTTTCATGCCGTTTCTGCACACCTGTTGCCACGCGCGCGGGTTGGTAAAATATTTGAGCGCCCTTCGGGTGCTGGCCAGCAATGCCGCGGCGTCGGCGCTGTGAAAGACAAACCCGTTTGCAGTGCTGTTTTTCAGCGTCGTGGCGGTGGTGTCTACCACGGTATCCGCAAGACCACCGGTATGATTCACTACCGGCGGGGTGCCATAACGCAAGCTGTACATCTGGTTAAGGCCACACGGCTCGAAGCGCGACGGCATCAGGAACAGGTCGGATCCGGCCTCGATCATGTGTGCCAGTGGTTCTGAATAACCGATATGTACATGCAGCCGGTCCGGATATTTCCGCATCAGGCCGAGCAGTTCAGCAGCAAATACTTTTTCGCCGGAACCCAGGATTACCAGGCGCGCAGTGCTGCTTTCGAACAACCGCGGCAGCATGGCGGTAAGCAGGTCGATGCCCTTTTGCGGTACCAGGCGACCGACAAAACCCAGCAACGGTGCGTCGTTGTCAGGCAGGCCCGCCAGTTGCAGCAGGGCCGTCTTGTTGGCGCGCTTGCCCTTGATGAAGTTGTCTGTTGCGCTGTAATTCGCGGCAAGATGCGGATCGGTTGCCGGGTTCCAGACATCCAGGTCGAAACCATTCAGGATGCCGGTGAGCTTGTTGCCCATGTGGCGCAACAGGCCGTCGTAGCGATAGCCGATTTCCGGCGTGCAGATTTCCTTTGCATAGGTCGGACTGACCGTGGTCACATGGTCGGAAAATACCATGCCTGCCTTGAGCATGGAGAAACCGCCGTAAAATTCCATAAACTCCGGCGACCACCATATGGCCGGCAGCCGCAGCTGGTTGAACTCGTGCTGGGAAAAATACCCGTCATAAGACAGATTGTGAATGGTGAACACGGTTACCGGCGGGGCAGGGGACAGGCTGAGAAAGGCCGGCACCAGACCGGTCTGCCAGTCGTGGCAATGTACCACGTCGGGTATCCAGTTAGCGTCCGGCGGCTGCAATGCCAGCAAGGCCACTGCGCGGCTGAACACGGTGAAACGTTCTGCGTTATCCCGCCAGCTATGTCCTTCATCATGCATATACGGGTTGCCGGGCCGGTCAAACAGTGCTGGCACGTCGATCAGGTACAGATAGTCGCCGAGTTCGTCCAGCTGTACCTGCAGCAGCTGTACCCGATGCGTAACCCCGACGCCGGGTATGTCCCATGCGGTCAGCATCTCTGCCGGGCCTGTTCCTGCGAGAACCTCGCGGTACGCGGGCAGCACCAGTCGCACGCTTTCGCCGAGTTTGTTCAGCGCAATCGGCAGGCTGTGTGTGACGTCACCCAGTCCGCCGGTCTTGATGAACGGGTAAGCCTCGCTGGCGGCATACAGGATGTTCATGTCGCTGCCAGCTGCAGGATCAGGCCTGCCAGCGGCGGCAGCGTCAGGCGCAGTGAAAATTCAAAGCCATGATGGGGCCTTGCCAGCGCCTCGACCCTGCCGGCATTGCCGAGATTGGTGCCGCCGTACCATGCTGCATCGGTATTGATCAATTCCACGTAATCACCGGCACTGGGTACCCCGATCAGATAGTTCTCGCGTGGAACCGGTGTGAAGTTGAACGCGCAGATGACAAATTCGTGCAAGGACTTGCGCAGGAAGACGAGCACGGAATTTTCCGTGTCATCGCAGCTGATCCACTGGAAGCCCTCGGTGTTGAAATCGAACGCATACAGTGCCGGATTGGATCGGTACAGGTGATTCAGGTCCCGCACCAGGTTATGTAATCCGGCGTGCTTGTCCATGCCCGATACAATCCAGTCCAGCGGCTTGCTTTCACTCCATTCATTCCACTGGCCGAATTCACCGCCCATGAACAGCAGTTTCTTGCCCGGATGGGCATATTGATAGGCATACAGTGCGCGCAGGTTGGCAAATTTCTGCCAGACGTCCCCCGGCATCTTGTCGAGCATGCTGCGCTTCATGTGTACCACTTCGTCATGCGACAGCGGCAGCACAAAATTTTCGCTATAGGCGTAGAGCTGGCTGAAAGTCAGCTGGTTCTGGTGAAAGCGGCGGTACACCGGGTCGGACTGCATGTAACTCAGGGTGTCGTGCATCCAGCCCATGTTCCACTTCATCGAGAAACCCAGCCCGCCGGTGGCGGTCGGGCGTGACACCATCGGCCAGTCGGTGCTTTCTTCCGCCATGGTCAGCACGCCGGGGTGGTTGGCATGCACAATCTCGTTAAGATTGCGCAGAAAGTCCATGGCCTCCAGGTGTTCGCGTCCACCATACATGTTCGGCGACCACTGCCCGTGCTTGCGCGAGTAGTCGAGGTACAGCATGGAGGCCACGGCGTCGACCCGCAAGCCGTCGATATGAAATTCCTCGATCCAGTATACCGCGCTGGCAAGCAGGAAGTTGCGCACCTCGTTACGGTTGTAGTTGAAGATCAGCGTGCCCCACTCCTGGTGCTCACCCTTGCCAGGTTCGCCGTATTCATAGCAGGGCTCGCCGGTGAAACGGGCCAGTGCAAATTCATCGCGCGGAAAATGGGCCGGTACCCAGTCGAGCAATACGCCGATACCGTTCGCATGGCAGGCGTCGATAAAATAGCGTAAATCGTCCGCCGTTCCGTGGCGCGAGGTCGGTGAAAAATAGCCGCATACCTGGTAGCCCCAGGATTCGTCCAGTGGATGTTCGGTAATCGGGAGTAATTCGATGTGCGTATAACCCAGGTCGCGCACATATGGCACCAGCTGTTCGGCCAGCTCGATGTAACTGAGGAAACGCCCGTCTTCATGGCGGCGCCAGGAACCGGCATGCACTTCATAGATAGCCATCGGTTCATGCAGCCATTGCCATCCTGCACGCTTCTCCAGCCAGTCGTTGTCCTGCCACTGGTGTGCGCTCAGTGCTGGTATCAGGCTGGTGGTGTCGGGCCGCAGCCCGGTGGACTGGGCATAGGGATCGCTCTTTTGCAGGATTTCATCCTTGCTGGTGCGGATTTCATATTTATAACGGTCTCCCGCATAAAGTCCGGGAATGAACAATTCCCAGACACCCGAGCTGCCGCGGTTGCGCATGGGATGACGCAGGCCATGCCAGCCGTTGAAATTACCGATCACGCTGACCCGTTTTACGTTGGGTGCCCAGAGCGCGAACAGGCAGCCGTCTATGCCATCGATGGTGGCTGGCCTGGCACCCAGTACCCGGTAGACATGCAGATGCTTGCCGCCGGAGAACAGGTTCAGGTCAAATTCACTCAGCACCGGCGCAAAGCTGTAGGGCGATATGACGCTGTGACGTTCTGCGCTGCCTTTTTCCACCCAGTTGAGGCGGTAATGTAGCGGGAGTTGTGCGCGCTGTTCCGGGCTGATCACCAGTTCAAAGGTGTCGGTGCCTGCAACGCGCTGCATCGGACCGATTCCATCCAGTTCGAGGCTTTCCGCGCTGGGCATGAACGCGCGCACGACATGGCTGTTGCCGGCAGGATGGACTCCCAGCCATTCGAATGGATCGTGGTGGGTGCCTTGCTGGACTCTGGTTAATATTTCAGACATGTGAGTGCGCCAGTCGGCCAGCCTGTTCAATTCGCTGCCGCATTGTGGTTATCATTTTACGATCAAGTTGTTGCCACTGAAATGACCATTGCCAGTTTCCGCTGCTGGTGCCCGGCGTGTTCATGCGGGCGGACGAACCCAGATGCAGGACATCCTGGAGTGGAATGATACACAGGCTGGCGCGGGTATTCATCGCGTTGTCGATCAGACGATCGACTACCAGGTCGGCAATGCCCGATTCCCCGGTGCCCGCGGCGCTTTGGGCTGCTATGCCCAGCACCTGCAGGACATGCTGCTGTGTTTCGGGCGCGAGACTCTCGAACCAGCCACGGGTGGTATCGTTGTCGTGCGTACCGGTATATACCACCCGGTCCGGCTCCACGTTCTGTGGTTTGTTCGGGTTGTCCTCGAAGGCATCGAAACCGAACTGCATGATCGACATGCCCGGCAGGTGGTACTTCTTGCGCAGTGCGGTCACTTCGGGGGTAATGATGCCGAGATCCTCGGCGACGATCGGCAGATGCCCGGCGCTGTCGCGTATCGCTGCCAGCAGTTCGTCGCCGGGCATCTTCTGCCAGTGGCCGTCTACGGCGGTATCGCATTCGGCATCGATGACCCAGGACGCTTCCAGTCCGCGGAAATGGTCAATGCGCACGATGTCGAACATTTCGAGGTGGTAACTCATGCGCTTGAGCCACCAGTCAAAATGCCTGGCTTGCATGGCCTCCCAGTTGTAGTGGGGATTGCCCCAGCGCTGCCCGGTGTCCGAGAAATAATCGGGCGGTACACCGGCTACCACCCCGGGGATGCCATTTTCATCCAGCAGGAAATTCCCGGGGTTGGCCCAGACATCGGCACTGTCGTGTGCGACGAACAATGGCATATCGCCGAACAGCAGAATACCCATGCTGTTTGCTGTTTGCTTGAGCTGTTGCCAGCGTTCATGCAATTCGAACTGTTGCCACTGCAGTTGCAGGTACTGCGACGCATAATCCCGGCGCAGTCGGGCCAGTGCATCCGCCTGGCGATGCCTGAATTCGTCCGGCCATCTGAACCAGGCATCCGCGTTGAACTTCCGCTGCAGCAGCTTGAATGTCGCGTAATCCTCGACCCAGTGATTGGTGCTACAGAAGCTGCGGAAGCTGTCCGCTGCGGGATCCGGCGTGGAGAAGTGACCCAGCAAGGCCGGGTTCATCGCAAATGCCGATATGCACTGGTACGGTGACATTCCCTGCCGTGGTTCGCCCAGAGGCAAGACCTGCCAGACGCTGAAGCCTGCCTGCGCGATCAGTTCCAGCCAGCGTTCCGCATCGCCATCGAGCAGCCTGGAGGGCAGCGAGGTCGGATGCAGCAGCACACCGGCGCGGCGTTCATAGAAGTCGCTGGCAGTCATGGGCACGCATGATTCATGATGGCTCGTACCCCATGGCTGTTGCAGCAAAAGTTTTTCAGGCTACACATTTCTGCGCATGGTGCCGGCGTTTGCAGTCTCGGCATCGCCGCCACTGGAAACCGGGATGTCGAGCTCACCCGGAGCCGGCAGCCTGAGGATCCGGTACAGGTGCCTGAGCTGGGTACGAAACAGCTTGTCAAAATCACTCACGCTGGCAGCCGGGTTGGCATCGCCAAACCACCAGAACCAGTCCGAGCCCTCGGCGATGGCCAGCTGGCGGGTCGCCAGTGTAACGCTATCCTCATCCAGCGTCCCGGCTGCGATGACCTTGTCATAGGCGGTCTTGGCATGGACCAGCAAGTCCCAGGCGCGATTCTTGTCTGCTGTCCCGATCCAGGTCGAGAACGAGCCGTATACCCAGCTGCCGGGGCATAATTGCTCCAGTTCATGGGCGATGGGCAGCTCCGACAGTTCGGAAAAACAGGCCGTACGCACATGGTGGTGATCGGACAGGCGCTTGTAGAGATGATCGAGGAAATAGTGCCCGTTGTGCGGGTAATATTCCCAGGCATTTTCACCGTCAAGAATAATGGTGACCACATGGCGTGATGCCCGGTCACCGAGAAAGTTGGCGATATTGACCAGGTTCTGCACCAGGTCATCGGCCGCCTCGACCGAATTGCGCTTGCCATACTCGAAGCCCACCAGGTCGGACAGGCCGTCATCCCGGAAGAATATCCTCGGCCGGTAATCCTTCAGGCGGTAGGGATGGAACAGGGCGCGCTTGCTGGTCGCATTATCGGCCCGGTTACGGGACAGGCGGATACTGTGGTCCCATACCGCCTCGCCGGAGGCCGTCCACTTGAAGCCGAATTCCTGTACCAGTGCGATGGCGTCTTCGGAGATGGCGCCCTCCGATAGCCAGATCCCTTCCGGGCGCAGGCCAAAGTAGCGCTCAAAACACTCAATGCCTTTCTGTATATGCCAGCGCGAGCGCACCCTGCCCCCGGGATATCCGCTGCTGTCAGGGACGGGCGCAGCGGGCTGCGCGCAGTTCATATTGGCAAAGTCATTGAGCAGCGGAATGATCGGGTGGCCGTACGGTGTCATGGACAATTCGATCTGGCCGCTTTCCGCGAGTTTCCGGTAGCGCGGGATCAGGCCGGCGATGCAATCGTGGATCAGGGTCAGCAGTTCGCGTCGATCCTGGTCATTAAACAATGCTTCCTTTTCGAGCAGACGCCGGGCGGTTGCCGTCTGTTTCAGCGTGTGCCCCAGCCAGGCCAGGTGATACCACATCAGTACATCGATGAAATACTGGGGGTCCAGGTATCTGAGGAAAGTCTTGTCGCGGGCAATTTTTTCCTGGCCGCTGAACATTTCCTTGAGTGGTTGCAGCAACTTGCGGAATCCCGGGTACGGGTCAATCATTTTTTCAGCATTCGCACGCTGGCAATCGCGTAACAGCTGGCAACGGTCTTCCGCCTCGGCAGGAATCGCAGTCACACCGGCCAGCAGGTTCAGCATCGGTTCACGCATGCGCCTGCCCGACACCAGCCAGTGCTGCAGCTGTTGCGCATAATCATCCAGTTGCTCGAGCAGTACCGGGGCGAAATTGACCGTTACCTTCATGGCCGGGTGTGCTTCGAGATGCGCGGCCATGTCGGAATAATCCTTGATCGCGTGCAGGTACACCCACGGTAACTGGTAATCACCGTCAATACCCTGCTGGTACCACGGCTGGTGCATGTGCCAGCACAATGCGAAATTCACCCTTGCCTGTTCGCTCATACCGACATTGCTTCCTGTTCTTCGCTGTACAGGTGCTGGCCGAGCATGCTCGGTGTCACCAGTACCACGCCTTCTTCGGTGACGTGGAAACGCTGCCTGTCCTGCTCCGGGTCCTCGCCGATCACCGTGTCATCCTGTATGACACAGGCCTTGTCGATAATTGCGCGGGTGATGCGACAGTTTTTCCCGATATGCACCTTGGGCAATATCACGCTGTCCCTGATAACAGAACCGCGCTCGATCTGCGTGGCGAAAAATATCACCGACCGTTTCACCGTTGCGCCGGAAAGAATGCAGCCCCCGGAGACCAGTGAATCTATGGCCTGGCCACGGGCACTGTCGTCGTCGAAAATAAACTTGGCCGGTGGGTGCTGGGTCTGGTAGGTCCAGATCGGCCAGGTGCGCGAGTACAGGTTCAGTTCGGGTTCGACGTCGCACAGCTCGATATTGGCCCGGTAATAGGAGTCCACGCTGCCCACGTCCCGCCAGTAGGCCGGTGAACCGTCCTTCTTCACGAATGGATAGGCATACACGGCAGAGTGGGGGATGCTCGAAGGCACGATATTCTTGCCGAAGTCATGTGATGAATCGGGATTTTCCGCGTCGGCAATCAGGCTGGCATACAGGTAGGCCGTGGTGAAGATATAAATGCCCATCGAGGCCAGTGATTTGTCAGGCTTGTCGGGCAAGGGTGCAGGATCAGACGGTTTTTCGCTGAAATCGGTAATCCTGAATTTCTCATCGATCGCCATCACCCCGAATTCGGTCGCATCCTTGCGTGGTACCTCGATGCACCCCACGGTGAGATCGGCGCCGGAAATTACATGCTCGTAGAGCATTTTTGAATAATCCATGGTGTAGACATGGTCGCCACCGAGCACGATTACATTGTCGGGTGCATGACGCCGAATGATATCGATGTTCTGGTACAGCGCATCCGCAGTGCCACGATACCACTCGGCGGCTATGCGCTGTTGTGCAGGAATGATTTCCACGAACTCGCCGATTTCAGCGCGCATGAATCCCCAGGCGCGCTGCAAGTGACGGATCAGTGAATGTGACTTGTACTGGGTAAGTACGCTGATGCGGCGCAGGCCGGAATTCACACAGTTCGACAATGCGAAATCGATGATGCGGTATTTCCCGCCAATCGGTACCGCCGGTTTGGCGCGCCAGCGGGTCAGGCCCATCAGCCGGGAGCCGGCGCCGCCGGCAAGTACCACCACCAGCGTTCTGCGGGTAATTTCAGAGCCGACGTTCGAGTCGGTGTAGTAGCGATAATTCTTTGCCTGTTGCTGGTAGTTGATGCTCATGACGTAGTCTCCGGTACCATGCCGACGTATGACAGTACGTCGCTGATGCGGGCGCGTTCAGTGCTGACAATATTCACCGTAATGTTCTCCAACAGGGTATGCATTCTGCCCTCAGGTACACTGCATTATTGGGATCCGCCGGCTTGACCCAGCTGGCCAGCGCACAACCGCGTAGCATTGTCGTCTACCACGCCAGGCAATGCCAGTGACTGCACAGCAAAACCTTCAATCCTGCTGGATTGCATGTGCCGGCATTGACGGCCCGGCAAGACTCAAGCTGCCGCCGGCCGGCCGCTATCCCGGGCCCCGGGGGTGCCGGACAAGCGCTATTCGGCGCCGCTGAATCTGCGCCAAATCCCCGCCAGGCACGGCGGCGCCGGGATGGGCAGTGAGTGGCTCGAGCCCAGGCGAGGTCGGTGAGGGCGGTTGCTGCCTGCTACGGCTGGCAACGCCCGAGATGCGTAGGGTATGCTCCGGGTACGCAGCCCCAGGGGGTGACGGCCGTTGCTGCACATGGAACCGGCAGGGTGCCCATGCCCGGTTTTAGGCAGCCGATGTTCCCCTCCCGCAACAATGAAACTGGCAAATTCCATGACCGAACTGACCCGGACCGCCGCCTGGCAAGCCCTTCAAGATCACCGTGCCGAGTGCGGTGAACTGCACATGCGCGACCTGTTTCGCGACGATCCGCAGCGCTTCGAGCGCTTCAGCGCACGTTTCGATGGCCTGCTGCTGGATTACTCCAAGAACCGCATCAGCAGCGAAACCCTGCGGCTGTTGCTGGATCTGGCCCGCGAGCGTCAGCTGGATGACTGGATACGCCGCATGTTCAGCGGTGCGTCTGTTAACAGCACCGAACACCGGGCCGTGCTGCACGTGGCATTGCGTAACCGTAGCAACCGGCCAATCCTGGTCGATGGCCAGGACGTGATGCCAGGTGTGAATACGGTGCTGGAGCAGATGCGCGCATTCGTCAGCCGGGTGCGTGACGGGCAATGGCGCGGATACACCGGCAAGCCCATTACCGACGTGGTCAATATCGGCATCGGTGGCTCCGATCTCGGGCCGGCCATGGTCTGCGAGGCATTGCAGGCGTTTGCCGGTGAGCGGATCAATGTGCACTTCGTCTCCAACGTCGATGGCACCGACATTGCCGAGACCCTGGCCAGGGTGGAGCGCGCTAGCGTGCTGTTCGTGATCGCGTCCAAGACCTTTACCACCCAGGAGACCATGACCAACGCAGCCACGGCCCGCCGCTGGTTCCTCGAATCGGCCGCCACTGAAGCTGATATCGCCAGGCACTTTGTCGCAGTTTCCACCAATCACCAGGCGGTTGCCGGGTTCGGTATCGATACCGCCAACATGTTCGAGTTCTGGGACTGGGTCGGCGGACGCTATTCACTGTGGTCGGCAATCGGGCTGCCCATTGCACTGTACCTCGGCATGGACCGCTTCGAGCAGTTACTGGAGGGTGCGCACGCGCTGGATGAGCATTTCCGTGCCACCCCGTATGAAAACAACCTGCCAGTGCTGCTGGCCGTGCTGGGCGTGTGGTATGTGAACTTCTTCGACGCCTGTTCGCAGGCGATTCTGCCTTATGACCAGTACCTGGCACGCTTCCCGGCCTATTTGCAGCAGGGCGATATGGAGTCGAACGGCAAACGGGTTACCCGCGCAGGCGAGGTGGTGGATTACAGTACCGGTCCGGTTATCTGGGGCGAACCCGGCACCAACGGCCAGCACGCCTTCTATCAGCTGATCCACCAGGGCACGCGCCTGGTGCCCTGCGATTTCCTTGCGCCAATGCGCAGCCAGAACCCGCTTGGCCAGCATCATGACATCCTGATTGCCAACTGTTTCGCGCAGACCGAGGCGCTGATGCGCGGCAAGACCGCGGCCGAGGTGCGGCAGGAACTGGAAAGTGAAGGACTGTCCGGGGAGGAGATCGCAGCGCTGCTGCCACACAAGGTGTTTCCCGGTAACCGTCCCACCAATACGCTGCTGTTTGACGAGCTCGATCCGCGTACGCTGGGCATGCTGATCGCACTGTATGAACACAAGATCTTCGTGCAGGGCGTGATCTGGGGAATTAATTCCTTCGACCAGTGGGGGGTGGAACTGGGCAAGCAACTGGCCAAGGCGATCCTGCCGGAATTACGCGGTAATACTCCGCCAGCCGGCCATGACGCCTCTACCCAGGGGTTGATCGGACATTACCGCGCGCGGCAACGCCAGTCCTGAGCTGTGGCGAGTTCTGCGTGACCCGGACAGAGCCGTTCCCTGGCGCTGCTGCGTACGGTGAAGTTGGGCCAAATCGGATATTCAGGAACATCACACATCAGCAATGATCAAAGTGGCGAGAGAGTTGCGACAGCGTAAAAACATTACGCTGTTCGCAACCCGCCGGATTTGCCTTGCTAAGTGTTGGTTCCTGACAGAGCGAAATTAAATCAGACAGGTACAACCTTGTTTGCACACGGCCCTTTCTGGCCCTGGCCAACTTCAAATTCGACTGCCTGCCCATCCTTGAGTGTGGCAAAACCGCCCGAACTCTGGATTTCAGAATGATGAACGAACAGGTCTTTTCCTCCATCTTCCGGAGTAATGAAGCCAAATCCTTTGTCTGCATTGAACCACTTTACTGTACCTTTACTCATAACTTTACATTCCTCTTCAAGACTGCGTGCTGGTTAGTGGATGTATTCTGCTTGTTTATAAAAATTATGGTGTTCACCAGTTTGAAACAGGCAAGCAATGATTTAACACATAACGTCAGAATCAATGTCGCCGTACCTGGTTGCTTTGTTATTTATCGTCAGTTGTTGACGCTTTATCTTCACTGGCTGAGGCCGGCTGAACGTCTTGGGGTTGATTTTCGTCTGCTCCGGATTTTTGCGAGAGCTTTTCTTCCTTCTTTTTCTTCTTGGCAAGTTCTTTCTGGCGCTTCGCAAAAGCGTAATTTGGTTTAGCCATTCGAATTCTCTTGAACTATTGGATAAGCGGCTAGAGTACCGGATTTCTCGGTCAATTGCGCTCTTCATCTCGCCTAAGGCAACTCTGATCAAGGCCGTCATACCCGCGCAGGCGGGAATCCAGCCTGTGTGCCTTATCAACCAGTTACTGGATCCCCGCCTGCACGGGAATGACTTACAGGAGGGAAATGGGAGGGAAATGGGGTCGGTGTCAATTACGGCTTTGTGGCTGTTGTTCGTCACTTGCCCCGCTTCGTAAATCGACACCGACCCCATTTTTCCCAAGGCCTCGTTGAACAGCGACTGCAAAAAACAGGAGCCGGAGGGATTGTTGCTTTTCCGCTACGGCACCTTATCAGGATTTCAACCACCAGCTGTTTCAGTCAGACGTGCCTCGCGCACCGCAGTAATATTCCTGCGCCAGTCCACCACATTTTTGAAACCATCTGTCAGGTTCTTCGGAATCCCGTCGAGAATACCCATGGTCAGCCAGTCGATGATCCAGTACAGCTTGAGATCGGCAATAGTCAGATGATTTCCCACAATAAATCCGGTACCGCCGTTCGCGACCAACAAGCGTTCGAGGCAATCCATCCAGAAAGGCAAGGTCTCTTCCGCCAGTACCTTGCGCATGGCCATTTTCCTTTCCGTGTCCGGTTCGTGAAGACTGGGCCCCAGTAAACCATTGATGTCCTCGCCCACGCCAAGCGCCTCATCCACTTTCAGCGCTTGCAGCAGATCATCCACTGGATAAAGACCGGCCAGCCGTCCGGCAAAACGCAATATCGCATTGCTTTGCGCGACGCACTGCTTGCCAGCGCTGGTCTCGATCACCAGGACCGGTATGCCGCCAAAAGGAAACTCGCCGGTAGCGCGACAATCGCGGAACTGGTCATAGCTCAGGTGCTCATCGACGAAGTCAATGTGACCGATTTGCAGGGTGTCACGGATCGCTTGGGCACGACCGGGGAATTCCAGGTAACGCAGTCGAAGGGAAGTGAATGTGTTCATACCGGGTTCCTTGGCGGGGAAGGTTAGTGAGGTAAAAGTCCAGGCCAAAACCGGGGTCAGACCCCGGTTTTCCCTAATAAATATAAGCGGAAATAAAGAAGAGTCCGACCCATTGCTGTCCCGCATACTCCCTCTCCCTCCGGGACGACTGCATGGATGCAGGAGGTATAGTAATGCATGGAGCAATTACCGAGAGGGTTGGGGAGAGGGGATCAAATCAAGCCAACTACCTGATTTTCTGTCCCCTCATCCTGTCCTTCTCCCGGAGGGAGAAGGGACGTAATGTTTAGAAATAAAGAAGTGTCGGAGCACATTTAACGCTTATATTAGGAATATATGTGCTCTGACACCATTTCTTTCTACTCACGCACCCGAGCGGCCGAGGCAATACGGGGCGGGAATACTCGGGAGAGGGTGCAATCTGAATGTCTGCTTACGAGCAGAAACCTGCCATACATTTCAATGATTGCACTATGTGTTGCTGTCTCAGCTAATAGGCGACTACGGCCACAAAGCGACATTCCCCGAGTTTGCGCGAAGGTCAGGAGTGCCGCAACTCCGGACATTCCCGCTCTGCTATCATGCATCGCTAACCGACCTGCTTCAGACATACAGCTCAATCAAAAACGGCCCCCGAAGGGGCCGCTGTTTGTATTGGTTAAGCTGCTTTCTTCCTGGCTATACTACACCCGGCAGGCAAGAACAAAAGAGACCGCTTACTGGCATTCTATTGCTCGCGTCATTTTCACAGTATTATTTGCACTAAATTGATCGAATCTTTGTATTGTTGGCGCAAAGCCTTGTGCATAGACCTGTAGTTTGTACTGCCCATCACTATCCAGGGGTATGTTCAAAGAATAACTGCCTGTACCGTTACAAGAGAACATGTGTTGTCCATTTGCGAGAACCATGGCACAGATCGGTGTTTGGGTATTCTGAACCAGCACTGTCCCTGAGATGACGACACGTGCCCCGGCTGAACCCGGATATACGCCGGGACTATATGGAGTGTTATAGCTCGGACAAGTACCAGAACGTGTCATTACGACTGCTTCATTGAGAGAGGACCCTGCTAATGTATCTATCTTCGGGAAAAAACCATCGGCGTAAATCTGGCGTTTTATCGTTCCATTAGTCTCTCGCGGAAGATTGGTAAGCGAGAAAACCCCGGTAGGATTGCATGAGAACTTATACTGACCACTGGCTAACACCATGGCACAAATGTCCTGACCCGCTGCTGTTTTTATGGTGCCGCTAATATCTACCGGGGTAGTTGGTGCCGCGCCGACATCGCCGTCATGCACAGCCCACGCATATAAGGCAACGACCTTATTGCCGTCGCTCTGGTAGCCGCCGTCGAAGTCGAAGGACCACGCGTAGTTGGTATCGGGCGCCAACGTAGACGACCAGTAGCTGGACGGGTCGTTGCTGAATGGGCCAGGGTTACTTAATGAACCCGCTGTATTTCCGAGTACATTATAATACAGGTTTCCCATCTCGCTGCCGGTACATCCGGAGCCACGGGAACCGAAACTATCTTGAATTGAGCAGGAACTATCTGGCTGTAGGGTGGTGGGTAACCGCCAGCCGTCAGGGCCGGGTGTGCCGTCGATGTCCAGGCCCGCCGCCCAGGCATTGGCATTGTCCCAATTCATACGTCCAGTCCCGGGTTGGGCGGTGTCATACACAGAACCCACTCCCGCATTGGCATTCGCCAGCCAGGTCAGGTCGGCAGCAGGATCATAATAGGCCTGATAGTCGGTACCACCGGGTGTCGCAGGTAATCGGCCAACCAGTGCGGTGCCGACATCGCCATCGTGCACAGCCCATGCAATGCTGCCGAAGGCCTTACTGTTGTAGTCCATGCCGCCGCCGTTGGCGTTGAAGTACCACGCGTTGGTGGTATCGGGCGCGTACTCCGTAGACGACCAGTAGGCGTTGATGACGGCCTGGTTGCTGAATGGGCCGTAAATATAACTCCCAAATCCAGCACCATTTCCGAGTACAGTATAAAACAGGTTCCCCATCTCGCTGCCGGTACAGAAGTAGCTAACACAAGGACCGGAACCATCAGAATTTAACGCTGTGGGTAAGCGCCAACCAGTCACCCCGTCGACGTCAAGGCCCGCCGCCCAGGCATTGGCATTGTCCCAATTCATACGTCCAGTCCCGGGTTGGGCGGTGTCATACACAGAACCCACTCCCGCATTGGCATTCGCCAGCCAGGTCAGGTCGGCAG